>NZ_JANOCG010000498.1:0-2293 GCF_031412075.1 Rhizobacter sp. | reverse complement strand
GCTCTTGCCGGCGGGCTTGTCTGCGGCCTTCGCCTTGGCAATGGTGTCGCCGGCTTGTCTGGCCGCGTTCATCTCACCCAGGGCGCGCTTGTACTCGTTGGGGAAGACCTTGACGAACTTGCCGCGCGCCTCCGCCCATTGGTCGAGGATTTCGCGCGCGCGCAGGCTGCCCGTCCAGCGGTGGTGGTCGTTGAGCAGCTTCTTGAGGATGGCTTCGTCGGTCTCGCCACGGTGCCACACGGCCTTGTCGGAGATGGCCTCCTGGTCGGCCGCGCTCCCCACCTTCTCGAGCGACACCATCGCGGTGTTGCAGCGTTTGGCGAACTGGCCGTCTTCGTCGTACACGTAGGCAATGCCGCCGCTCATGCCGGCCGCGAAGTTGCGCCCTGTCTTGCCGAGCACGGCCACGGTGCCGCCGGTCATGTATTCACAACCATGGTCGCCCGTGCCTTCAACCACCGCCGTCGCACCCGAGAGCCGCACGGCAAAGCGCTCGCCGCCCACACCGCGGAAGAAGGCCTCGCCGCTGGTCGCACCGTAGAGCACGGTGTTGCCGACGATGATGTTGCGCGTGGCGTCACCACGGAAGTCGATGCTCGGGCGCACCACCACGCGTCCACCCGACAAACCCTTGCCGGTGTAATCGTTGGCGTCGCCGATCAGGTACAGCGTGATGCCCTTGGCCAGGAAAGCGCCGAAGCTCTGGCCGCCCGTGCCTTCCATCTGCATGAAGATGGTTTCATCGGGCAGGCCTTCGGGGTGGTGGCGCACCAGCTCGCCCGAGAGCATGGCGCCCACCGTGCGGTTGACGTTGCGCGTCTGCTCGATGATCTGCACCTTCTCGCCGCGCTCGATGGCAGGTCTGCACTTCTCGATGAGCTTGAGGTCGAGCGCACGGGCCAGGCCGTGGTCTTGCGTTTCGACCTGGCGACGCGCCACGTCGGCGGGAGCGGTGGGCTGGTGGAAGATGCGGCTGAAGTCGAGGCCCTTGGCCTTCCAGTGCGAGATGCCTTTCTTGGTGTCGAGCAGGTCAACGCGGCCGATCAGGTCGTCGAACTTGCGGATGCCCAGCTGGGCCATGATCTGGCGCGCTTCTTCGGCGATGAAGAAGAAGAAGTTCACCACATGCTCGGGGCGGCCCTGGAACTTGGCGCGCAGCACCGGGTCTTGCGTGGCCACACCCACCGGGCAGGTGTTGAGGTGGCACTTGCGCATCATGATGCAGCCCTCCACCACCAGCGGCGCGGTGGCGAAGCCGAACTCGTCGGCGCCGAGCAGCGCACCGATGACCACGTCGCGGCCCGTCTTCATCTGGCCGTCGGCCTGCACACGCACGCGGCCGCGCAGGCGGTTGAGCACCAGCGTTTGTTGTGTCTCGGCGAGGCCCAGTTCCCACGGCGTACCGGCGTGCTTGATGGAACTCCACGGTGACGCGCCCGTGCCGCCGTCATGACCCGCGATCACGATGTGATCGGCCTTGGCCTTGGCCACGCCGGTGGCGATGGTGCCCACACCCACTTCGGACACCAGCTTCACGCTGATGTCAGCACGCTGGTTGGCGTTTTTCAGGTCGTGAATGAGCTGCGCCAAGTCTTCGATGGAGTAGATGTCGTGGTGCGGCGGCGGCGAGATCAGACCCACCCCCGGCACCGAGTAGCGCAGGAAGCCGATGTAGTCGCTGACCTTGCCCCCAGGCAGCTGGCCGCCCTCGCCCGGCTTGGCACCTTGTGCCATCTTGATCTGGATCTGGTCGGCGGAGGCCAGGTACTCGGCCGTGACTCCGAATCGGCCTGAGGCCACTTGCTTGATCTTCGAGCGCAGCGAGTCGCCGGCCTTCAACTCGTAGTCGGCCTCGATCACCTTGGCGCCCACCACGTCGCTCAGCTTGGTGCCATCGACGATCTTGATGCCTTTCAACTCATTGCGATAACGGGCCGGGTCTTCACCGCCTTCGCCAGTGTTCGACTTGCCGCCGATGCGGTTCATCGCCACAGCCAGCGTGGCATGCGCTTCGGTCGAGATCGAGCCGAGTGACATCGCGCCGGTGGCAAAGCGCTTGACGATCTCCTTGGCCGACTCAACCTCGTCCACCGGGATCGCCTTGCTCGGGTCGAGCTTGAACTCGAACAGGCCGCGCAGCGTCATGTGCCGGCGCGACTGGTCGTTCACCAGCTGGGCGTTTTCCTTGTAGGTGTCGAACTTGTTGGCGCGTGTGCTGTGCTGCAGCTTGGCAATCACGTCCGGCGTCCACATGTGCTCTTCACCGCGCACACGCCAGGCGTATTCGCCGCCG
>NZ_JANOCG010000497.1:0-5311 GCF_031412075.1 Rhizobacter sp. | reverse complement strand
GCGCGCTCATGCAAGCCGCGGATGCCGAAAGAGCGCGCCTTGGCCAGGTCTTCCTGGCTCAGGCCACGCCCGTTGTCGCTCACCTCCAGCGACAGCACCCCGCCGGCCAGCGACAGGTCGATGTGGGCCTGGCTCGCCTGGGCGTGCTTGGACACATTGGTCAGCGCCTCCTGCACCGTGCGATAGGCCACCAGCGGCACACCGGCCGGCAGGCTCAGGTGCTCGTGGCGCGAGCGGAACTCGCAGGTGATGCCGGTGCGCTTCTCGAAACGGCTGGCCATCCACTGCAAGGCGGCGATCAAGCCTTGCTCCAGGATGGCCGGGCGCAGGTTGTGCATCACCCGCTGGCTGGCCTCGATGGCGTGGCTCACGGTCTCCAGCGCCGAATTGACGCGCGACAGCACCTCGGGCGAGTCGGAGTGGCGGGCGATCCAGGCCAGGTCGAACTTGAGCGCGGTGAGCGAGCCGCCCACGTCGTCGTGGATTTCTCGCGCGATCGCGGCGCGCTCCAGCTCCACGCTGGTTTGCAAGTGCTGCGCCAGCTCGTGCACCCGCTGCTTGGATTCACCCAGCTCGCGGTCGGCGCGCTGGCGGGCCAGCAGCAGTTCGTGGGTTTCTACCGCATGCAGCAGCGCCGGGCCGAGGCGGGTGAGGTTGTTCTTGAGCAGGTAGTCCGAGGCGCCGTTGCGCATGGCCTCGACCGCCGTGTCTTCGCCGATCTCGCCCGAGACGAGGATGAACGGGATCATCTGCGCGCTGGCTTTCAGCAGATCGAGCGCCACCAGGCCCGAAAACCCGGGCAGGTTGTAGTCGGAGACCACCACGTCCCAGTCTTGCTCGGGCTCGATGCACTTCAGGAAGTCGGCCTCGGTGTCGACGCGCAGGGCGTCGACCACCAGCCCGCTGCGGCGCAGATGAGCGAGCATCAACTGGTGATCCAGCTCTGAATCTTCCAGGTGCAGGACACGCAGGCGCTTCTCGGACAGGGGGGGCGACATGGCTTGCAGTATGCCAAGGGCGCGCTCAATCTTTGAGTCGTCGAGTTCCAGCAGGTACGAAACAGCACCTGCCTCGAAGAATCAACAGCCGAAGTAATCGCCTTCGGTGCCACGGGTACGCAAGTGGCCCTCGTGCCAAGGCGTGTGTTTGAAAGCCGGATACCCAGCCCGCACGTACTGTTGGACGTCTTCGAGGCTTTCTTCGTTGCTGTCTCGATACATCGCATGAACCAAGCGCTCATAGGGCTCGCGCCAGTGCAGAGCGTGGGGTGCGATCAATCGTTCGGACAGTGTTACTTGAAAACCGAGGCCGGCTGTGCCGTGTTGTAGATGCCGTATTGGCTGTACCAGACCATGTTGCCCCAGGCGGTGGTGCCTGACCAGTTTGTCATCAGGTCCAGCCAAGCGTTCTCGGTATCGTTGCCTTGCGTGGACCAAGCGATATAACCCACACCAAACTCCTGGGCATACCGCATGAGCAAGCCTGCGTCGACCTTGCTGCCAAGGTTGTTGTTGCCGCTGTTGTGGTTGTAGCCAAATTCACCAATCACGAGCGCAAGCTTGTTGTTGCGATAGTTGTTCATGGCGTTGTAGATGTCGCTCGCGTTGTTCCATGCCCCATACATGTGGATGGAGAACATCAGGTTGTGCCGCGGATCGTGGTTGAGCAATTCTTGGCCGTGCCACAGGGCACCGTTTCCGTTTTGGCCCCAACCGGGGTTGTCGATCACGATCGTGGTGGTCAGGCCGGCATTGCGGATGATGGAGATCGGACGTTTGTAGTCGGCGGCCCACTGCGCTTCGCTCTTGTCGTGGGCGCCCCACTCGTTGGCGATGTTGATCATCAGGTAGCGCTCATGCTTCTTGAGCACCGCGGCCACATCGCTTCGTGCCCAGTAAGAGGCCAACTTTTCCAGCAGCGCGGGGTCGTTGCTGCCCGTGCCGTCGTGCAACTCGACCATCGAGATCATCTTCTGCGTTTCGACGGCCGTCAGTACCTCGTCCAACCGCGCGGCGCTGCCCTGTGTGGTCCAGACAATGCGTACCAGGTTGGTGCGGCGTGCGGCCAGGTTGGGCAACACGGCGTATGACTGGGTGTCGTACCACGCATGGGGGTTGTTCACGCCGCGCGGGTAGAAGTTGTTGCCGTTGGCGTCTTGGAGGCTGCTGCCGGACACCTTGAATCCGGCCGCGGTTGACCCAGTTGATCCGACCTTGCAGGTCTTGTTGTTCTCCCATCCCCAACCGTCGCCGTCCGGGTCTGAAGAAGCGCTGGCGCAGGCGGGGTAGGTGGTGCCTGCCCCGAGCTTGCAGGACCGATTGTTCTCCCAGCCCCAACCATCACCATCGGGATCCGAGGTTGCGCTTGCGCAGGCGGGATAGGCCGTGGTCGCTAGCACCTTGCACGAGCGATTGTTCTCCCAGCCCCAGCCATCCTTGTCCGGATCGGACGCCGAACTCGAACAATTGGGAATGCTCTGCGCTTGCACCACCGACGCGAGCAATACGACGCAGACCGCAAGAATCCTCTTCAGGTAGCTATTCACAGGCAGGCCCAATCATCAGGATGAAACGAGTGCTAGACACGACAGTCGGAACCACGGAACCACGGAACCAAGAAATCGCTTGGCTCGCTATGCGGCGAGGTGGCCTGCTCAGAGGCCGCCTCAGAGGCGCATGGGCCGGCTCCAGCGCCGGCCCTGAAGTTCAACGGGGCCACGCCGCCTGGAACAACGCATTCCGCTCAAACGTCCATTGCGGTGCCGTGCACAGCCCGCAGCTCGGACCGGCGAAGAGCGCTTTCGCGTTGGCGTCGTCGGCCAGCTGCCACCGCATCCATGCCGTCACGGCGGGGCGGAAGTCACCCCCGTTGATGGCAGGCTCAAAGTGGGTGGCTCCCTGCAATGCGGCATAAGCGGCGCGGGCGCGGGTCGCACGCGCGTAGGCGCTGCGCACCAGAAGGGGCGACACGATGGTGTCGTTCTGGCCCGCAAAGAACACCACGCTGGCGGTGCTGCTGATCGTCGAATAGCTGCCAGCCTGCAAAGGCGCCGCAGTGCGAATGCGCGGGTCATGTGCCGCTGCCACCGAACCGAAGCCGCCTTGAGAGTGGCCGCTGGTGCCGACGCGCGTCAAGTTGACCTTGCCGTAGAACGGGCTGGTGGGAGTGGCATTGAAGGTTGTCAGTTGGTCGAGGCCCTGCAGCATCTCGGCGCCGCTGCCGGCGTTGGTGGTGTTGGCAGCCGCAACGATGAAACCATGAGACGCCAAATGGCGAAGCAGGGCGTCATATGCACTCGGCGTCGCGCCTGTGCCGTTGCCCCAGAGGATCACCGGATGGAGCAGGCCGTTTGCGCCCATCGTGGTCGGGTGGTAGTAGGTGTGGGTGGGGGCATTGATGACGCTGACCGCGAAGGAGCCACGCGTGCCGAAGGCCGTGCCCACCGACGGGAACCCGCTCGGCGGTTCAGCCGGAGGCTCGGCGGGGGGCTCGACGGGGGGCGGCGTCACCCCACCGGGGTTGGCTGCCTGGAAGGCGGCGTTTCTCTCGAACTCCCAGTCGTTGGATGTGCAAAGACCGCACGATGCACCCACGAACGTCGGGGCGGCATTGTTGTCTTCGGCCAGGGCGAAACGCAGCCACGCGGTGGTCACAGAACGGAAGCCGCCGCCACTGCGGATTGGCGTGAAGTGGGTCGCCCCCTTGAGCTCGCCGTAGACCGCGGGGGCGGTTCTTGCGGACTGGTATGCAGGGCGGACGAGGGCCGGCGGAACGATGGTGTCTGCGCTACCCGCGAGGAACAGAATGCTGCCCCGTACGTTGGCCGCGTAGCCCCCGCCTTCCAATGGCACGGCAGTTTTGACACGGGGGTCGCTGGCGGCCCTGACGGCACCGTAGGCTCCCTGCGAGTGACCGCTGGTCGCGACGCGCGTCGTGTCCACCCGGCCGAAGAACAGATCACCGGCGGTCTGGTTCATCGAGGTCAGCAGGTCGAGACCGCGCAGCATCTCGACCCCGCTGCCTGGGTTGGGCGTGTTGGCGGCGGCGACGATGAACCCGTGAGAGGCCCAGTGGCGCAAAAGCCCGTCATAGATCGACGGTGTGGCCCCGGTGCCATTCCCCCACAGCACCACTGGGTGCCGCACGCCCGTGGCACCGGCCGTCGGATAGTAATAAGTGTGGGCTGCGCCGCGGCGCACGCTGACCGCCAAAGGACCACGAACATCGAACGCGGTACCCACCGATGGGAAGCCGGGGATTGCCGCCAAGGCTTCAGTGGGAGTCGAGGCGGACAAGTCGGAAGGCGCGCCGTAGGCATCAGCAGTACTTGCGACCTCGTGCTCAATGACGTCTTGGGTGACCGGCGGTGCTGCGGCATCGTCTTGGGGGGCCGTTCCGCCGCCGCAAGCGGCCAGAACGAGCGCCAGTGTCAATGCTGGCACCTTGTTGAGAAATCGCGAAGTCATAGAAAACGTCCTGCTCGATGATGGGTGGAACGGTGTCACGCCGTCTGCCGCACCTGCGGTCAGCCGGCCCGAGGCCGCGCGAATGTAGCGAACGGCCGTGCTTTTGTGAACTTGTTCACACCAACGGATACGTGTCGAACGTCTGGATACGCTGCCCGGGGAAAGCCGCCAATGCTGATCGGTAGGTGGGCGCGGCGCTGAGGCGATCGCTTGTACTGAGCAATGCTCAGCGCCGCCTTCATGCGGCTGAAACCTTCTTGGAGATCCATTCGGGTGAATCCCTGACCGTGATGACCGCGGGACTTGTGGCGCCCGGCGATCGCTGCGTCACTGTGAGATAGGGCAGTGCCTGAGCGGCCGGGCTCGACGCTGCCCACAAAGTGGCCAAAACGGCTGTGCCAGCTCGGCATTGCAGCGAATTGCCAGGACTTATTGCCCGTGATCGGGCTTATGTATCGGCCCCGTCTGCCGAAAATCCCATTCAGATGACCCCGTTGAGTGCGGCGCTTCGGCGCGCACCCTGCCCCCCACCTGAGTGGAGACTCGAAGCTGATGGAAGACGCGAACGAAGCACAAGCATCGTCTGCCGGCGGCACCCTGCCCTTGTTGGCGGCGGCTGATTTGCAAGACCACTTGATGACCGCCAGCAACGACCTGGATCGGCTGCAAACGCTGTTGTCCGACGCCTGCGACACGCTGATGCAGCGTTTCCATGGCGCGTCGCAGCACATCAACACCCTGCGCTCACAACCTCACACCCTCGAAGACGACGATGCCGTCTTCAACGACGTGATGCAAAACCTGGGCGGCGCCGTCACGGCCCTGCAGTTCCAGGACATGGCCTC
>NZ_JANOCG010000496.1:0-6440 GCF_031412075.1 Rhizobacter sp. | reverse complement strand
TTTTTGTAGACGCCGCCGAACGGGTCGTTGAGCACGATCTGCTCATAACCGTCGCCGCCCATGAACTGGCCGGCGGAGAACAGGTCGATGCCGGTGACCTTGAGCTTGGTGCTGGTCGTGCTGCCGCTGTAGCGGCCGATGCCGAACTCGGCCAGGTGCGTCGCGCAGACCTTGCCTTGCTCGAACAGCGGGGCCACCAGGCCGTAGGCGATGCCACGGTGCGCAGCACATTCACCGACCGAGTAGATGCGCGGGTCGGTGATCGTCTGCATCGTGTCGTTGACGACGATGCCACCGCGCCCGGCATTGAAGCAGTGCAGGCCGATCTTCAGGGCCAGCTCGGTGTTGGGTCGGATGCCGGCGGCCATGACCACCAGGTCGGCCGGCACTTCGGTGCCGTCCTTGAACTGAACGGCCATCACGCGGCCACCCTTGCCACCGTCCTGGTCGCCGATCAGCGCCTGAGTCTGCGCGCCGATCATGAACTTGAGGCCACGGTCTTCGAGCGACTTTTGCAGCAGCTTGCCGGCGGTGTCGTCGAGTTGGCGCTCCATCAGCCACGGCATGATGTGCACCACGGTGACCTGCATCCCGCGCAGCATCAGGCCATTGGCGGCTTCCAGGCCCAACAGGCCACCGCCGATGACGACCGCGTGCTTGAACTTCGACGCCGCGTCGATCATCGTGTTGGTGTCGGCGATGTCGCGGTAGGCGATCACGCCTTCGAGCTCCTTGCCGGGCACGGGCAGGATGAAGGGGTTGGAGCCGGTGGCGATCAGCAGGCGGTCATACGCTTGTTCGGTGCCGTCGGCGGCCTTCACGACACGCTTGTTGCGATCAACCTCGACGACCTTCTTGCCCAGGTGCAGCTTGATGTTGTTTTCTTCGTACCAGCTCAAGGGGTTGAGCACGATCTCGTCGAGCGTTTGTTCGCCTGCGAGCACGGGCGACAGCAGAATGCGGTTGTAGTTGGGGTGCGGCTCGGCCCCGAACACGGTGATGTCGTACAGGTCGGGCGAGATCTTCAGCAGCTCCTCCAGGGTGCGAACCCCGGCCATGCCATTGCCGACCATCACCAGCTTCATCTTCTTCATGCGGCTGTTTCCTCAGTCTCTGTTCTCAGTGCTCCAAGAGGTAGCAAGGGTGGTGCCAGCGGGTTACCCCTGATCGGCTGCAATCTGGTGCTTTGTGCACTGTTTGCGGGCAAGCGTCTTGCTTGCTTCTTTGTCAGTTAATCAATCGCCCCATGCAGGTGCCAACCCGACCCATTTATGAGCTTTGACATCGACATGGGCTACACGAGCGATCGTGGCCCTCGGCAAGACAACGAAGATTTCGCTGCAGCCCAACGGCCTGCGCCGCATGAGGAGGCGCTGGGTTTCATTGCGGCCATTGCCGATGGCGTCTCTGCGGGCGGTGGGGGCCGCATGGCGGCCCAGACCAGCGTGATGTCGGTGGTCGAAGACTACTTCGGCGCACCACCCACCTGGGACACCAGCGTGGTGCTCGACCGCATCATCAGCGCCCAGAACAGCTGGCTGGCCACCCACAACCGGCGCCATTCCGGTGCTGCGATGAGCACCTTGACGGCGCTGGCCTTGCGCGGCCAGACCTGGACGGTGGCCCACGTGGGCGACACGCGGGCCTATCTGGTGCGTGGCCCGGAGTGCCGACGGCTGACACAAGACCACGCACTCGACCACCCCGACCTGCGCAGCCAGCTCACCCGCGCGATGGGGCAAGACGACGCCATCCGCGTCGACTACCTGCAGGGCGAGCTGCACCTGGGCGACACCTTCGTGCTGGCCTCCGACGGCGTGCACACCCGCCTGGCGCAACAGCACATGCTCTCGCTGCTGCGTGAAGGCACGGCGCAGGAGGCCAGCGCGGCCATCGTGCAGGCCGCGCTGGCCGCGGGCTCGCAGGACAACGCCACGGTGATGGTGATCCGAGTGCTGGGCCTGGCGCGCACACGCCTCGAAGACGCGCTGGTGCGCAGCCGCCAGCTGCCCGTGCCGCCACGCCTGAAGGTGGGCGACGAGATCGACGGCCACGTGGTCACCGCGCTGGTCGCCGACACCGGGGTGCACGTGCTCTATCAGGTGCGTCACACCCAGACCAAGGCGCTGCGGGCGCTGAAAACACTGCACCTCTCGCGCGCGAGCGACCCGCAAGAGCGCGCCATGCTCGCACACGAGGCCTGGCTGGGCACGCGCGTCAGCGAGCAGGCCGATGCCGGCTTCGTGAGCCTGCACGAGGTGCAGGACGCGAGCGCTTTCTATCTGCTGTTCGATTGGCACGCCGGGCAGACGCTGGAGCAACTGGCCACGCAGCGCGGGGCGCAGGGCTTGCCGGTGAGCGATGTGATTGCGTGGTGCTCGGCGGCTGCCCGCTCCATCGGGCGGCTGCACCGGCTGGGGGTGGTTCACCGCGACATCAAGCCTGGCAACCTGCACCTGGGCGACGATGGTCAGCTGCGCCTGCTCGACCTCGGTGTGGCGATCTCCGGCAACGAGCCGACGGAGCAGCGCAGCCTGCATGCCGGCACGCCGAGCTACATGAATCCGGAGTTGTGGGACGACGAGCCGGTCGACGCACAAACCGACCTTTTTGCGCTGGGCGTCTGCATGTACCAGCTGCTCACCGGCCATTTGCCATTCGGTGACATCGAGCCTTACCAGACGGCGCGTTTCCGGCGCCCGCCCAAGCCGCCGTCGCGGCTGCGGCCCGATGTGCCGATCTGGCTCGATCACATCGTGCTCAAGGCCGTGGCTTTCGACAAGAAACAGCGATTCGAGACGGCCGAAGAGCTGGAGCTGGCGATTCAGCGTGGCGCCTCGCGGCCCCTGCCGGCGCACGGGTCGACACCGCTGATTGCGCGCGACCCCACGGCGTTGTGGAAGGTCGCGCTGGCGGTGTCGCTGCTGTTCAACGCATTGCTGGTTTATTGGTTGCTGTTCCTGCCGCGCTAGGGGCAGGCGCTGGCATCGGCCGGGCTCGGCCGCCTTTCTCCGCCCAGGTGCGCGTCCAGCGGATCTGCACCATGCGCAACATGACCAGCATCACCAAAGCCAGCACTGCGAAGGACACGAAGCCCCAAAGGTAAGTGCCGGTCAACTGCTTCGACTGCCCCATGGCATTGGGCAAGAACCCCCCACCCAGGGCACCGACCTCCCCGATCATCGAGCCCGCGACGGCGGTTGCGAGCGGCCAGCGCAAAGGCACCAGCTGAAAGAGGGCGCCGTTGCCCGCCCCCAGTGCGGCGAAGCACAGCATGAAGAGCAGTGTGGTCACCGCCACCGAATTGCCGGCAAAGCCGCACAACACGAGCGAGATGGCGGTCAGAACGAGCACCCAGCTCAGGGTGTTGATGCCACCAATGCGGTCGGAGATGTACCCGCCAAGCACCCGCACGGCCGAGCCCATCAAGGTGGCGAGCATGGTGAGCTGCCCCGCCTCGATCTTCGTCACCTTGAACTGGTCATAGAAGTAGGTCGGCAGAAAGCTCGCCAGACCGATGAAGCCGCCGAAGGTGATGATGTAGATCAGGCTGAACGCCCAGCCGTCTTTTTCGAACAAGCAGGCAATGTGCTCGCGAAAGGTCTGGTGCTCGCGGTCTGGCGGCTCCTTGGCGGCGAACCACATCACGGCCATGGGCAGCAGCATGGTGCAAGCCGCCAGGCCATACACCGCTGACCAGCCGAACTTGGCGGCCAGAGGCGGCGCAAACAGCACCGCCAGCACCGTGCCGGAGTTGCCTGCGCCCGCAATGCCCATGGCCAGGCCCTTGTATTTGGGCGGGAACCAGCCGGAGCCGAGCGAGAGCGCGACGCCGAAGCTTGCGCCGGCAATGCCCAGCAGCACGCCCATCGCGAGCACACCGTCGTAGGTGTTGACGAAGAAGTAGCCAAACCCCAGCGCGAGCACGATCAGCGCCATCTCGACCATCGCGGCGTTCTTGCGCCCGATGTACTGAGACAAGACGCCCAGCGGAAAGCGCATCAGCGCCCCGGCCAGGATGGGCACCGACACCATGAAGCCTTTCTGGGCGGCGGTGAGATTGAACGTCTCGCTGATAAACGGCGCCATGGCCCCGTTCAGCACCCAGATGGCAAAGCAGAAGTCGAAGTAGAGAAACGAAGCGAACAGAGTCGGGGCATGCCCCGCTTTCAGGAAAGTCTTGAAGCCAGACACGGTGATCCTCAGTGTGGTGATGCCCCTTTTGTGGGCGCGTTTTTTATTTATGAACCACACAAGCGAATCCCATGCCAAATATCGGTGCGAGGCAGTGACAAGCTGCTCAGATCAAGCGCGTTTCAGAGGCGCGGCTTTTGTGCGGAATCTGCACGCCCCGCACATCGGGTGTGCGGTCGGCCAGGCAAAACACCACCGCTATGATCAACCTAGGGGTTTTCAGACGGTGCCAGCCAGTGCACTAATGGCATGGGCGTGGGGCTCCCGCCGTCGACACCAGCCAGCGGGCAAAGACGAGACAAGGAATGACGGAATCCAACCAGCAGGCTCTGGCTGCACGCGCCGACCAGTCGCACGCCCTGGTGCGTGCTTTTGGTCTGGCGCCCCAGGCGTGGGGCGTGGTCGCGCTGACCTTGCTCGACCGGGTTGACGCCATGCTGGCCATCAAGGAGGCTGCCACCGGCCGCTACGTGCATGCCAACGCGCGCATGGCGTCGTTGATCGACCGCCCCGTCGAAGGCCTGACCGACGAAGACTGGTTGCCGCCCGAGGCATGCGCCGCCCTGCGCGTTGCCGACCAGTCGGCCATGGTGCAGACCGTGCCGCAGGTCAGCGAACACCGCATCGAGCTGAACGGCGTGCGCCGGGAGTTCACGGTCACCCGGTTGTCGCTGGCCGCTGCCGATGGCAGCGCCGCGCGCTACCTGTGCTGCATCTGGATCGACGTCACGGCGCAACGCCAGGGCGAAGTGCAGCTGCAGCTCGCCCTGCGCCAGCTCGAGGAGCAGCAACAGGCCAACGAGGCCTTGCGCCGCGAGATGCATGACTCAGGTTTGCGCGACAGCGCGACCGGCCTGTACCAGCGCGGCCACTTCGACGACCAGCTGCGGCGCGAAGTCGATCTCTCGTCACGCGAGCACCGCGAGTTTGCGCTGGTATCGGTGGCGCTCGACCCGCTCAGCGACGCCGCGCGCGCCTTCGGCGCCGAGGCACGTTCTCGCGTGCTGGAGGCTCTGGGGCGGCTCTTGCGCAGCGGCACCCGCGCCATGGACGCGTCATGCCGCTTGAGCGAAGAGCGCTTTGCCGTGCTGTTGTCGGGCGTCGGCCTGGCCACGGCGCACGCGCGCATGGAAGGCTTGCGCCGCCAGTGTGCGACCCAGATCGTGATGCTCAACGGCCAAGACCTGGGGTTCACCGTGTCGATGGGCGTGGCGAGCTTTCCGCACACCGCCCACACCCAGGAAGACCTGCTGCAAGCTGCCGACACCGCCTTGGCGCAGGCTCAGAAGCGTGGCGGTAACCACGTCACCCTGGCCAGCATCCGCTTCGAGGCCTGAGAGGATGACAGCCCCTCGGCCGGCGAGTCCACCGGCCGATCCCCCGAGGGGATGGCGGGCCGGCTTGGGAGCGGCCCGGCGCTCGCCCCGCCCCTCGCTGTTCAACCGAGTAGCTTCGAGATGGCCCTCCATTCGGCGGGCGTCACCGGCGTGATCGACAGGCGGTTGCCCGGCTTCAGCACGATCATGCTGGCCAAGGCCGGCGTTTGCCGCATCTCGGCCAGCGACAACAAGCGTGTCTTGCGATCCAGCTTCACGTCGACCAGGCTCCAGCGCGGTTTGTCGCGGACTGATTTGGCATCGAAGTAGTGGCCTTTCGGGTCGAACTGCGTTTCGTCGGGGTAGGGCTCGCTCGCCACGGTGGCCAAGCCGGCAATGCCGGGTTCAGGGCAGGAGGAGTGATAGAACAACACGCCATCGCCCACACGCATCTCGTCGCGCATGTAGTTTCGCGCCTGGTAGTTGCGCACGCCGAACCAGGGAACTGTCTTTTTTGGCGCAACGGCCAAGTCGTCAATTGAGCACTCAGAGGGCTCGCTCTTCATCAACCAGAACTGTGTCATGTGAGCCCCTCGGCCGTCGGGTACGCCGGCCGATCCCCCGAGGGGATCGCGCCCGGCTTCGGGCGGCCGGGCGCTCGGGCGCATGCGCTGGGTTGCGTGGTGTAAGGTGTCCGTCACGAACCGTGAGCCGCATTCCTGAACCCAGGCAGTTCAGGTGGGCGAGGTCAGCGGGGCTTCGGGTTCATCTGACGCGAGACGATCACACCTGCCGGGCGATGTTCCAAGCCCTGGCTCTTGCGAGCATCGGTTCAAGGAAATATAAGACTCACGCGAACGTAACGGACGTTTTCATTCTAAGCGCGAGCGTCTGAAAGGCGCGATGTTTTCAGAGCAATTGGCCGTCTGC
>NZ_JANOCG010000495.1:0-6192 GCF_031412075.1 Rhizobacter sp. | reverse complement strand
GTGAACGACACTCCGCAGCACGCCCAGGCGCTGGTGCAGATCAGCCAGCGTGTGCCGTGCAAGTTCAACCTGATTCCGTTCAACCCGTTCCCCGAGTCGGGCCTCACCCGTTCGCCGCGCGAGCGGGTCACAGCGTTTGCGCATGTGCTGCAAGACGCAGGTGTGGTCACCACCGTTCGCAAGACGCGTGGCGACGACATTGCCGCGGCCTGTGGCCAGCTGGCTGGCGAGGTGCAGGACCGCACCAACGTGGCCAAGCGCATGACGCGGGCCCCGATCCACATTCACCGCAAGAGTTCAGACACCGCACCCATTCCGCCGGAGAAACATTCATGAACTTGGGACGCAGTCGCTCGTGGGCCGCCGCTGTTTGCTGGGTGTTCATGTCTCTGCTGGCGGGGTGTACGTTGCCGCCGCCCCAGACCGGCGACACGCGAGACCGTGTCACCGACTCTGATGAAAGCGCCGCCAGCAAGCGCTCCCGTGTGCGCATGGAGCTGGCGGGCGCCTATTACAGCCGTGGGCAATTCACCACCGCGCTGGACGAGGTCAAACAGGCGCTGATCGTGAACCCCAACCTGGGTGATGCCTACAACCTGCGTGGCCTCATCTACGCTGCCCTGGGCGACGATGTGCTGACGCAAGAAAGTTTCAGGCGCGCCCTGCAGATCAACCCCAGCGACGCTGACAGCATGCACAACTACGGTTGGTACATGTGCCAGCAAAAAAGGTACGACGAGGCCGAGGCCTTGTTTCGCCGCGCCTTGGCCGTGCCGCAGTACCCGGGCACCGCCCGCACGCTGTTGACCACCGGCATCTGCGAAGCCCGTGCCGGGCGCTGGATCGAAGCCGAAGGCACGCTGACCCGTGCCTACGAGCTCGACCCGGCGAACCCGGTGACGGCGGTGAACCTGTCTGAAGTGCTGCTGAAGCGTGGTGAGCTGGAGCGGGCGCGCTTTTACATGCGCCGTGTCAATTCGGTGGCCAACCAATCCAACCCCCAGACGCTGTGGCTCGCGGCACGCATCGAGATGAAGCTCGGCAACCGGCAGGCGGCCAATGAATATGGCCTGCAGTTGCGCAACCGTTTCCCGCAGTCGCGTGAGTCGGCCGCGTTTGACCGGGGTCAGTTCAATGAGTGACCTGCCGCCCAGCGAGCCGCAGCAGGCCGCCGTCACCGCGGGTGGCTTGCTCAGGCAGGCCCGTGTGGCCAAGGGCTTGCACATTGCTGCGCTCGCCACCTCGATCAAGGTCGCCCCGCGCAAGCTCGAGCTGCTGGAGAGTGATCGTTTTGACGAACTTCCCGGGGCCACGTTCACTCGCGCGCTGGCGCAGACGGTGTGCCGCTCGCTGAAGATCGATGCCGCACCCGTGTTGGCCTTGTTGCCCCTGCCGGTCGAGCAGAGCCTGTCGCACATGAGCCTCGGCTTGAACGCACCGTTTCGCGACCGCCCCGGCCGGCGTGTGCCGAGTGACCTGCAGTTCCTGAAAAGCCCGGTCGTGTTGGGCGCCGCACTCCTGGTGCTGGCGAGCGTCGCCTTGTACCTGCTGCCTGCGGGTTGGATCGGGGAACTCTCACAGCAGCCCAATGTGGTGAGCGAGCCAGTGTCGGCGCCTGCAATGAGTTCGGCTCCGCTCGTGGCTGAGCCGGCATCGGCGCCGCCGTTCAACGCCTCTGGCGTGGTTGAGGTTGTTGGCGTGGCGGTTGCGGCCTCGGCTCCTGTGATCACCGCTTCGGCGCCAGCAGCAGCGGCTTCCGAGGTGGTCGCGAGCCCCACACGCACCACCGGCGTGCTGCTGTTGCGCACCAGTGCCGAGTCGTGGGTTGAAGTGATCGACGGGCGTGGTTCGCCTTTGCTCTCGCGCATGCTGCAGCCCGGAGAAACCGTGGGCCTGGACGGGGCTTCGCCGCTGCGGGTGAGAATCGGCAACGCATCGGCTACACAGGTGTCGTTCAAGGGCAAGCCCGTGATCCTGACACCCACGCGTGACAACGTGGCCAAGGTCGAACTCAGGTGATTGCCATGACTCTCGAACACACACCGCTCTCAGATTTCATCGAACCCGCCGTGCCCGCCAAGCGCCGCTCGCGCCAGGCAGCCGTGCGCTGGGGTTCGCGCATCGTCACCCTCGGTGGCGACGCCCCGGTGCGTGTGCAGTCGATGACCAACACCGACACCGTCGACGTGATTGGCACCGCAATCCAGGTCAAGGAGCTGGCGATCGCCGGCTCCGAGCTGGTGCGCATCACCGTCAACACGCCCGAGGCCGCCGAAGCGGTGCCGCACATCCGCGAGCAGCTCGACCGCATGGGCATCGACGTGCCGCTGGTCGGCGACTTTCATTACAACGGCCACCGGCTGTTGAGCGACTTCCCGGCCTGCGCCGAGGCTTTGTCCAAATACCGCATCAACCCCGGCAACGTGGGCAAGGGCGACAAGCGCGACCGCCAGTTTGCGCAAATGATTGAGGTGGCCGCCAAGTACAACAAGGTGGTGCGCATCGGCGTCAACTGGGGCAGTCTCGACCAGGAGCTGCTCGCCCAGATGATGGACGACAACGGCAGGCTGGCCGAGCCCTTCGAGCCGCAGCAGATCATGTACCGCGCCATCATCACCTCGGCCGTCGAGTCGGCCCGGCGTGCTGAAGAGATCGGCCTGAGTGCCGACCAGATCGTGCTGTCTTGCAAGATGTCGGGCGTGCGGGATCTCGTGTCGGTTTACCGTGCGCTCGCCAAGCGCTGTGACTATGCGCTGCACCTTGGTTTGACCGAAGCCGGCATGGGCACCAAGGGCACGGTGGCGTCGACCGCCGCATTGGCCTTGCTGCTGCAAGAGGGCATTGGCGACACGATTCGCGTCTCGCTCACGCCGCAGCCCGGCGAGGCGCGCACCCAAGAGGTGGTGGTCGCGCTGGAAATCTTGCAGTCGTTGGGCCTGCGCTCCTTCAACCCCAGCGTCACCGCCTGCCCGGGTTGTGGCCGCACCACCAGCACCACCTTCCAGGAGATGGCCAAATCGATCGACGACTACCTGCGTGCGCAAATGCCCGTGTGGCGTGCGCGGTACCCCGGCGTCGAGAAGATGAAGGTCGCCGTGATGGGTTGCATCGTCAATGGCCCGGGTGAAAGCAAGCATGCTGACATCGGCATCAGCCTGCCTGGCAACGGCGAAGCGCCTGCCGCGCCGGTGTTCATCGACGGCGAGAAGGCCCTCACGCTGCGAGGCCCCGGGATCGCGCAAGAGTTCCAGGTGCTGGTCGAGAACTACATCGAAAAGCGCTACGGCTCGGCCGCGACACCGCATTCCACCGCGCCCGCCACATAAAAACTGAAGGGGCTTCTTGGCAAGCACCCTTTCCAACTCAATTTTTCGATGGCTGACAACAACAACGCTGCCCTGCAAGCCGTGAAGGGCATGAACGACATCCTGCCGCCCGATTCGGCGCGTTGGGTGTGGCTCGAAGACAAACTGCGCTCGCTGATGGCGCGTTATGGCTACGCCAACATCCGCACGCCCATCGTCGAGCCGACCGCGCTCTTCGTGCGTGGCCTGGGCGAGGTGACCGACATCGTCGAGAAGGAGATGTATTCCTTCGAGGACTCGATGAATGGCGACAAGCTCACTCTGCGCCCCGAGGCCACGGCAGGTGTGGTGCGCGCGGTGACCGAACATTCGCTGCTGCACGACGGCGGCAAGCGCCTGTATTACATCGGCCCGATGTTCCGCCACGAGCGCCCGCAAAAAGGTCGCTACCGCCAGTTTCACCAGGTCGGTGCCGAGGCCCTGGGTTTTGCCGGCCCCGATGTGGATGCCGAGCTGATCTTGCTGTGCCGCGCACTGTGGCGCGAACTGGGCCTGGTCGAAGGGCGCGATGTGCGCCTGGAGCTCAACTCGCTCGGCCAACCCGCCGAGCGCCTGGCCCACCGCCAGGCCTTGATCACCCACCTGGAGGCGCACGCCCACCTGCTGGATGACGAGGCCAGGCGCCGCCTGCACAGCAACCCGCTGCGCATTCTCGACACCAAGAATCCGGCCATGCAGGCAGTCGTCGAGGCCGCACCCAAGCTGATGGACTTCCTCGGTGAAGCCTCGCTCGCCCATCTGCAGGCCGTGCGCGACGTGCTCGACGCCGCTGGCCTCGAATACCGCATCAACACGCGTCTGGTGCGCGGCATGGACTACTACAACCTGACCGTGTTCGAGTGGGTCACCGAGCGTCTCGGCTCACAAGGCACGGTGTGTGGTGGCGGCCGCTACGACTCGCTGATCGAACAACTCGGCGGCAAGAGTGCACCGGCCGTCGGTTGGGGGCTGGGCATCGAGCGGCTGCTGTTGTTGCTCGAAGAAGCGGGCGTGCAAGCTCCTGTGGTCAGCCCGGTGGCTTATGCCGTGTTGCCCAACGCCAAGTTGCTGCCGCAGGCCATGACCACCATCGAGGCCCTGCGCGCCGCTGGGGTGTCGGTGCTGATGCACGCGGGTGGCCACAGCATGAAGGCGCAGTTCAAGCGCGCCGATTCCAGCGGCGCCCGCTATGCGCTCATCTTCGGCGACGACGAGCTGGCGCGCGGTGAAGTGGCGGTCAAGTCGCTGCGCAACCCCGACATCGCCCAGCGCAGCCTGCCGCTGGCGCATGCGGCCGAGTGGGCCGCCCAACTGCTCAACGCATAATCCTCGATCCGTCTGAAAGCTCTTACGCCATGGCCACGCACCTCGACCTCGAAGAACAAGAACAACTCGACCAGCTCAAAGCCTTCTGGAAGCAGTACGGCAACCTCATCACCTGGGTGCTGATCGTGGCGCTGGCCGGCTTTGCAGGCTGGGCCGTCTGGAACAACTGGAAGCAGGAACAGGCCATCAAGGCGGGCTCGCTCTACGAAGAGCTCAACAAGGCCGTGCAGGCGGGCGATGTGGACAAGACCTCGCGTGTCTTTGCCGACATGAGAGAACGTTTCGCCGGCACGGGTTACACCCAACAGGCCGCTTTGCTGGCAGCCAAGCTGAGTTCGACAAGGGTCAGTCCGATGCGGCCAACGCCAGCCTGGCCTGGGCCGCCGAGAACGCAGCGGAAACGGAATACCGCGCGATCGCACGTCTGCGCCTGGCCGGTCTGCTTCTCGATGCCAAGAAATACGACGAAGCGCTGAAGCAGCTCGACGGCGTCACGGCCCAGGAATTTGCCGGCCTCGCCGCCGACCGCCGTGGTGACGTGTTGATGGCGCAGGGCAAGAAAGAAGAAGCCAAGACCGCGTATGCCCAGGCCTGGAAGGCGCTGGATGAATCGCTCGAATACCGCCGTGTGGTCGAGGCCAAGCTGTCGGTGCTGGGCGCCGCGCCCGAAGCCCAAGCACCCAAGACGGCCGCCAGCGCCGGGGCCGGCAAATGAGTTGGAGCGTGAAGACTCTGCGCCGCGCGGCTGGTTTTGCGCTGGTCGGCCTGGTTCTGGCGGGCTGCGCTGGAACCCCCAAGCCCGACCCCACGCCGCTGGAACCGCTGACGCCGCAGGTGAGCGGCCGGCAGGTCTGGAAACAAAGCCTGGGCACCGTCAAGTTCCCGCTGGCTGTGGCCGTGAATGGCGCCACCTTCACCGTGGCCGACGACGGTGGCACCGTGATGGCCCTGCAGGCCGACACCGGCAGTCAGCTGTGGCGCACCGAGGTCGGTGACAGGCTCAGCGCCGGCGTGGGCAGTGACGGTCGTTTTGCCAGCGTGGTGACGCGCGACAATGAACTCGTCACGCTCGACGGTGGCAAGCCGCTCTGGCGCAAGCAGCTTCCCTCGCGCGTGGTGACAGCGCCGCTGGTCGCCGGCGAACGTGTGTTCGTGCTGGCTGTAGACCGCAGCGTGCACGCCTTCGACGCACTCGATGGCCGAAAGCTCTGGACCTACAAACGCCCCAACGATGCCCTGACGCTGGCGAGCCCGGGCCTGCTGGCGCCGTTCAAAGACACCTTGCTGGTGGGGCAGGGGCCCAAGCTGGCAGGCCTCGACCCCTTGCGCGGCACCTTGCGCTGGGAGGCCACCCTGGCTTCGCCGCGTGGCACCAATGAGATCGAGCGCCTGGCTGACCTGGTCGGCCCTGCAGCCCGCGTCGCTGATGTGATCTGCGCCCGTGCCTACCAGTCGGCTGTGGCTTGCGTGAACGCCGAACGTGGCAACGTGGTCTGGACGCGCAACGCCGGTGGCGTGAACG
>NZ_JANOCG010000494.1:0-5144 GCF_031412075.1 Rhizobacter sp. | reverse complement strand
CCGCGGTTTGTACTTCGTGTTGATGGGCCACCTGAGCCCCCTCGATGGCATCGGCGCGCGAGACATCGGCCTGCAGCAGCTGCTCGACCGTGCTGCCGATGGCACGGTCGATGAAGTCATCGTCGCGACCAACTTCACCGCCGAAGGCGAAGCCACCGCGCATGTGCTGGCCGAAACACTCAAGGCGCGCGACCTGCGCGTGACACGCCTGGCGCGCGGTGTGCCCATCGGCAGCGAGCTCGAATACGTGGACCTGGGCACCATCGCCCACGCGCTGGTCGACCGGCGCTGAGCGCACCACGGCACAATCCGCCCCACAAGATGGATGGGCGGGGAGGATTCAAAGTGTCTGGTCAAGTTCTCAACGAGGCGCAGCCGCGCGCTGAAGTGCCTTCAGTCCCTGTAGGTGGCATAGCGCCTGAGTTGGGTTTGAGTGCATTGCAATCGCTCTGCGTCATCGCCCGCCTGCACCATGTCGCTGCCGAGCCCGCGCACTTGGCGCATCAGCTTGGTTGGCCGCCCAGCCACACCCCGAGCACAGACGACCTGCTGCTGGCCGCCAAACACCTGGGCCTCAAGGCCAAGCTCAGCCGCAGCCCCACCGACCGCCTGAACCTTGCGCCCCTGCCGGCCCTGGCCTTGATGAACGATGGCCGCGTGGTCGTGCTGGCTCAATGTGACGGCCAACGTGTGCTGATGCAGGAAGCCGGCGGCCGCCCGGTCATCGAGCCGCTGAGCGTCTTCGAGACGCAGTGGAGCGGCCAGCTCATCCTCATCACGAGCCGCGCATCCCTGGCTGGCGCACTCGCCACCTTCGACTTCAGCTGGTTCATTCCGAGCTTGGTGAAGTACCGCCGCCTGCTGGGCGAGGTGCTGGTCGTTTCACTCTTCCTGCAACTCTTTGCGCTGGTGAGCCCGCTCTTCTTCCAGGTGGTGATGGACAAGGTGCTGGTGCACCGAGGCATGTCCACACTCGACGTGCTCATCATCGGTCTGGTGGTGGTGGTGCTCTTCGAGAGCGTGCTCACCATCCTGCGCACCTACGTCTTCAGCCACACCACCAGCCGCATCGACGTGGAGCTCGGCGCCCGCCTGTTCCGCCACCTGCTGCAGCTGCCCTTGGCCTACTTCCAGGCACGCCGTGTGGGTGACTCGGTGGAGCGTGTGCGCGAGCTCGAAAACATCCGCAGCTTTCTCACCGGCAATGCGTTGACGTTGGTGCTCGACGTGCTGTTCTCGGTGATCTTCATCGCGGTGATGTTCCTCTACAGCGTGCCGCTTACGCTGATCGTGCTCATCAGCCTGCCGCTCTACGTGGGCCTCAGCATCACGCTCATGCCCATCTTGCGTGCCCGCTTGAACGAAAAGTTTGCCCGTGGTGCCGAGAACCAATCGCTGCTGGTCGAAACCGTCACCGGCATCCAGACCGTGAAGGCCAGCGCGTTGGAGCCAGCGATTGCAAAACGCTGGGACGACCAGCTTGCCGCCTACGTCTCGGCCAGCTTCAAGACCAGCACGCTTGCAAGCTACGGCCACGAAGGCATCAACCTCATCGGCAAGCTGATCAGCGCCGCCACCCTCTGGTACGGCGCCCGCCTGGTGATGGACCAGCAGTTGAGCGTGGGCCAGTTTGTCGCCTTCAACATGTTTGCCCAGCGGGTGGCCCAGCCCATCATGCGCATGGCGCAGATGTGGACGGACTTTCAGCAAACCGGCATCTCGATGGCGCGGTTGGGTGACATCTTGAACACCCGCACCGAGGTGCCGCCCACTGCGGCCGCGCAGCTGCCGCCCCTCAAGGGGCGCATCCAGTTTGATGCCGTCACCTTCCGCTACCGCCCCGAAGCACCACCGGTGCTGCATGCCCTGAGCCTGGAAGTGAGAGCGGGCGAGGTGATCGGCATCGTGGGCCGCAGCGGCTCGGGCAAGAGCACGCTCACCAAGCTCGTGCAGCGCCTCTACACCCCCGAACAAGGCCGGGTGATGGTCGACGGCATCGACATCAGCCTGATCGATGCGGCGCAGCTGCGCCGGCAGATCGGCGTGGTGCTGCAAGAGAACCTGCTCTTCAACCGCAGCGTGCGCGAAAACATCGCCATCACCGACCCCGCCGCACCGATCGAAGCCGTGATGCAAGCCGCCCAGATGGCAGGAGCCCACGAGTTCATCAGCGAGCTGCCCGAGGGATACGACACCGTGGTGGGCGAGCAAGGCAGCAGCCTCTCCGGTGGCCAACGCCAGCGCATTGCCATTGCACGTGCCTTGTTCACCAATCCGCGCGTGCTGATCTTCGACGAAGCCACCAGCGCGCTCGACTACGAGAGTGAAGCCATCGTTCAACGCAACATGGCCCACATCTGCAAGGGCCGCACCGTGATCATCATTGCCCACCGCCTGAGCAGCGTGCGCCAGACCCACCGCATCATCGCAATGGACAAGGGCCGTATCGTCGAACAAGGCAGCCACGACGAGCTGCTCAAACAACCGAAGGGGCTCTACGCCCACCTGTGGGCCATGCAGGCGGGAGGCCCGGCATGAGCGCTTCAACGACACCCCGCCACCCGGCGATCGACCTGCTGGCGCGCTACAAGGCGATATTCCAGGCGGCCTGGGCCGTGCGGCACGAGCTGGCCGGCCCCAAGCGCCTGGCCGACGAAGCGGCTTTCCTGCCCGCCGCGCTCAGCCTGCAAGAAACCCCCGCCCACCCGGCCCCACGGCGCGTGGCCTGGGTGATCTGCGCGCTCTTCGTCATCGCGCTCGCCTGGGCCATCTTCGGCCAGATCGACATCGTCGCCGTGGCCTCGGGTCGCATCGTGGTGAGTGAGCGCACCAAGACCTTGCAGCCACTGGAAACCAGTGTCGTCAAGCGGGTGCTGGTCAAAGACGGTGAAACGGTGCAAGCCGGCCAGGTGCTGGTGGAACTCGACGCCACCAACGCCAGCGCCGACGGCGCCAGCGTGCAAGAGCAGCTGAGTGCGATGGTGTCGGAGGAGAGCAGGACCACGGCCGTGATGCTTGCACTGAAGACGGGGCGTGCGCCTGTGCTGCCTACCACCCCTCCGTTCGGGCTGAGCCTGTCGAAGCCAGCGCCAAGCACAGCCTCACGCGACAACGCCCAACTCCAAGCCGAGTGGCAAGACATCACCGCCAAGCTCGCCAAGCTGAGCGCCGAACAAGCGCGCCGCGAGGCCGAGATCACGACCGTGCGCCAGACCATCGCCAAGCTCGAAGCCACCTTGCCCATTGCCCAGCAGCGCGAGGCCGACTTCAAGCGCCTGACCGACGAAGGTTTCATCGCGGGCCACGCGGGCCAAGACCGCACCCGCGAACGCATCGAACAAGAGCGCGATCTCGCTACCCAGCGCGCGAGGCTCGCCGAAGCCCAGGCCACGCTGGCAGAGAGCGCCAACACCCGCAGCGCCTACCTCGCCGAAACCCAGCGCGCCCTGAGCGACCGCCAGGCCCAAGCGACCTCCAAACGCACGCAGCTCACCCAAGAGCTCAGCAAGACCGAGCAACGCACCCGCCTGACCCAGATGACGGCGCCCGTGGCCGGCACCGTGCAACAAGTGGCCGTGCACACCGAGGGCGGCGTGGTCACCGAGGCCCAGGTGCTGATGATCATCGTGCCCAAGGACGCCCAGGTCACCGCCGAGGTGGTGATCGACAACAAGGACATCGGCTTCGTCAACGCAGGCCAGGTGGCCGCCATCAAGCTGGAGACTTTCCCCTTCACCCGCTACGGCACGGTGGAGGCCAAGGTGAGCAGCGTGACGGCCGATGCGGTGAACGACGAAAAACGCGGCGCCATCTTTCCTGCCACGCTGGCCCTCAGCCAAAACAGCATCGTGATCGACGGCAAGCGCATCCACCTGAGCCCGGGCATGAACGTCACCGCCGAGATCAAGACCGGCAAACGCCGTGTGATCGACTACCTGCTCAGCCCGGTGCAGACGGCCGTGAGCCAGAGCATGGGAGAGCGGTGAAGGTCACGCCACGGCCGCTGCCGCGCTCAGCGCGGCCGGCTCTTGCGCTTCACCGGCGTCCGGGCCTTGCCCTTGCTGCGCACCGTGGGCTGCTTCTGCGGCACGAACACCACCACACTCTGGCCGCTTGAAAAACTGGCACTCGTGGTGACCTTGTTCCACAGCGCGACCTGCGAACTGCTCACGCGGTAACGCCTGGCGACGCTCGCCACCGTGTCGCCCTTGACGGCGCGGTGGGTGACGCGCCTGGGCGGCAGGGCCTCGGGGGCGAGTGCCATGGTGGCGTTGTCGGCCACATGCAGCGAAACGTCTTTCAACAGATGCTGCGCACGTGGCACCAGCAGCGTGGAGCCGGCCTTGACCAGCATGCGCGGCGGGATCTTGTTGACTTCGCGCAGCTCTTCTTCGCTCATGCCCACCTGTTGGGCGGCCTCGCTGGGCTTCAGGGTGCGCGGGGCAATCCAGGCTGTCCAGGTGGCGAAGGGGCCGCGGTGCGCGGCGACGTTGCGCACGAAGAGGCTGGCGTTGTCATACGGCAGCAGGATCTGCGGTGTGCCGGCGGCCAGGATCACCGGCTTGTTCATCTGCGGATTGAGGGTGTTGAACTCATCGCGCGAAATGCCGGCGAGCTGGACGGCGACTGCGACGTCGATGTCGCGCTCGATCGGCACGCTCAGGAAGTAGGGGTGGTTGGCCAGCGTCGGCAGCGTGACAGAGAAAGCACCTGGCCGCGCCACGAGGTTTTTCACCGCTTGCAGCTTGGGCACGTAGTAGGCCGTCTCGTTCGGCATGCGCAGGCTGAGGTAGTCGGTGGGTTTGCCGGCGCGTTTGTTGCGCGCGATGGCGCGCTGCACATTGCCTTCGCCCCAGTTGTAGGCGGCCAGTGCGAGATGCCAGTCGCCAAACATGCCGTGCAGTTTGCTGAGGTAGTCGAGCGCGGCGCGGGTGGAGGCGAGCACGTCGCGGCGGTCGTCACGGAAGACGTTTTGCCGCAGATCGAAATGTTTGCCGGTGGCGGGCATGAACTGCCACATGCCCGAGGCCTTGGCCGATGAGATGGCCTGCGGGTTGAAGGCGCTCTCGATGAAGGGCAGCAAGGCCAGCTCGGTCGGCATGCCACGGCGTTGCACTTCTTCAACGATGTGGAAGAGGTAGCGG
>NZ_JANOCG010000493.1:0-10818 GCF_031412075.1 Rhizobacter sp. | reverse complement strand
CTACACCACCACGGCGCTGGTGGGCGGCGACGCGGCGTTGGCGACCCAGTTCGACAACGGCCACTTCGCCACGCTCTACCTCAGCCCCAAGGACTACCACCGCATCCACATGCCCTGCGACGGGAAGCTCACCCGCATGATCCACGTGCCCGGCCCGCTGTTCTCGGTCAACCCGACCACGGCGCGTGGCGTGCCGGGCCTGTTTGCCCGCAACGAGCGGGTGGTGTGTGTGTTCGAAACCAAGCGCGGCCCCTTCGTGCTGGTGCTGGTGGGCGCGACCATCGTGGGCAGCATGGCCACCGTCTGGCACGGCGTGGTCAACCCGCCGCGGGTGAAAGAGGTGCGCGAATGGCGTTATCCGGAATCGAACAAGGGCAAGCCGGTGCACCTCAAGCAGGGCGACGAGATGGGCCGCTTTCTGCTGGGCTCCACTGTCGTGATGCTGTTCCCCAAAGGCCCGCTGCAGTTCAACCCGTCATGGCAGCCGGCCGGTGCCATTCGCATGGGTGAGGCGATGGCGGCTCTCAAAGCGGCGTGATTCGCCGCTCACCGGGTCGGTGAACTCCAGCGTTCTGGCCAGCAACTGCAAAGGCCGGCTGTAGTCCGGCGTGAGAGTGTCAGGCTGCAGCGTCGGGTAGATCAGGTCATTGACGATCGGAAGCCCCAACGCTGCCATGTGCACCCTCAGTTGATGGCGTTTGCCCGAGAGTGGCCGCAGGCCGTAGCGCGCCAGCCCGCCCCAGGATTCGATCAGCTCGATGTGGGTTTCCGTGTTGGGCTCGCCCGGCACTTCTTGCATCGTCATGAATGAGTCACCCCCTTCCAAGCGGGTAGAGCGAATCAGTGGCCATGGTTGGTCTAGACGATGGGGAGCAATGGCTTCATAGCGCTTCGCTACCAGCCGGTCGCGAAACAGCGCTTGGTAGCGCCCCCGCGTCTCCGGTTGCACGGTGAACAGCACCAGCCCGGCGGTTTCGCGGTCGATGCGGTGCACCGGCGCCAGGGTGTCGATGCCGAGCTTTCGCTTGAGGCGCACCAGCAGCGTTTCCTGCAGGTAGCGGCCGGTGGGCGTGACGGGCAGAAAATGCGGCTTGTCGGCGACGACGATCAGATCGTCCTGGTACAGCACCTCTTCGGCGAAGGGGATGCGCGGCTCAGGCGGCAGGCTGCGGTAGTAGTAAAGCTTGGTATG
Source organism: Rhizobacter sp. (assembly GCF_031412075.1). Taxonomy (GTDB): domain Bacteria; phylum Pseudomonadota; class Gammaproteobacteria; order Burkholderiales; family Burkholderiaceae_C; genus Rhizobacter. Next base: position 9,626 of record NZ_JANOCG010000493.1, on the reverse strand, counting down.
CGCCGTGAACGGCGCGTCGGGTGCGACGGCGGCACCTTGTGCATCGGTCACCTCACCGCGCTGCATGCGGGCCAACCATTCTTCACGCGCAATGCGCGGAAAGCGCTCCACCAGGAACTCGATCAGCGTGGCCCACGGCCCGGGCGGCAAGGCCACACAGCTGCGGCCGACACCGTCAGCGGGATGCATCGAGGCGCTTTGCCCGCTGCAATCGCCACTCGCCATCGGGCTCGCCGGCGTAGACCTGCTCGGCGGTGGTGTCGGTTTCCTGCAGGCGCGTGTCGAGCGCAATGCGGTTGTCGAACACGAAACACTCGCCCTCCCACTCGCGCTCGGCGTCAGGCAAGGTCTGGAAGTAGTTCAGGATGCCGCCTTCCAGCTCGCGAACCTGCAGGCCCAGGCCGCGCATCCAGGCGCTGGTCTTTTCGCAGCGGATGCCACCGGTGCAGTACATGGCCACGGTCTTGCCCTCCGCCTGCCACTGCGTGGCATGGGCTTCGACGTAGCGCGGGAAGTCACGGAAGTTCGCCACGCCGGGGTCGACGGCGTTCTTGAAGCGGCCCAGGCGGTATTCGAAGCTGTTGCGGTTGTCGAGCACGACCACGTCGTCTCTCGATATCAACTGCCGCCACGCTTCGGGGCCGACACGGGTGTCGGGCGAAGCGCCAACACCACCGGGCACACCGACGGCCACGATCTCGGGCTTGACGTGAATCTTCAGACGGGCAAACGGGGCCGTCTTGCAGGCGCTGCGTTTGAACACCATGCCGGCAAAGCGCGTGTCTTCGAGCAAGGCGCGCTCGAAAGCATCCAGCGCATCTGCCGAGCCGGCCAGCACGCCGTTGACGCCCTCCTCGGCCACCAGCACGCTGCCGAGCAGATCGGCGGCGAGCAAACGCAAATGCGCCGCGACGGCATGGGGCTCATGCAGCGCGGCGAATTTGTAGAACGAGATGTGGAAGAGAGATGGCATGGCGCGAGCGAGATTGTCGCCCGCAGCAGGCATCAACCCATATGGAGACCACCGTTCACGGAGAAGTCGGCGCCCGTGGCAAACCCCGACTCATCCGACGCCACCCACGACACGATGGACGCGATGTCGTCTGGCGTGCCCAGGCGCTTGACCGGGATGCCGGCGACGATCTTGTCGAGCACGTCCTGGCGGATCGACTTGACCATGTCGGTTGCGATATAGCCCGGGCTCACGGTGTTGACCGTCACGCCCTTGTTGGCCACTTCTTGCGCCAGCGCCATGGTGAAGCCATGCATGACGGCCTTCGCGGCCGAGTAGTTGGTCTGGCCGAACTGGCCCTTCTCGCCGTTGACGGAAGAGATGTTGATGATGCGGCCCCAGCCCTTTTCCAGCATGTCTTCGATGACCTGCTTGGTCACGTTGAACAGGCTGGTGAGGTTGGTTTCGATGACGGCGTCCCAGTCGGCGCGGCTCATCTTGCGGAACATGCCGTCGCGGGTGATGCCGGCGTTGTTGACCAGCACGTCGATCGGGCCGAGTTCAGACTTGGTTTTCTGGAAGGCGGCGACGGTCGAATCCCAATCGCCCACGTTGCCCACCGAGGCGTGGAAGTTGTAGCCCAGCGCCTTCTGCTCATCGAGCCATTTTTTGAAGTCGCGACTCGGGCCGCAACCGGCAATCACGAGGAAGCCATCTTTGTGCAGGCGCTGGCACATGGTGGTTCCGATGCCACCCATGCCACCAGTGACGTATGCAATCTTTTGGCTCATTGTTGTTCTCCTTCGGTTGGTGAAACTCTAGCGTCGCGCCGCAGGTGGCTCCGGTCAATCGGGTTCCCACCAACAACGCGCGCAAATGACATTCAGCGTTCGACCGTCAGTGCAACGCCCATGCCACCGCCGATGCACAGGCTGGCGATGCCCTTCCTGGCGTTGCGGCGCTGCATCTCATGCAGCAGGGTCACCAGAATGCGGCAGCCCGATGCACCGATCGGGTGCCCGATGGCAATCGCACCACCGTTCACATTGACCTTGCTGGTGTCCCAGCCCATTTCGTTGTTGACGGCGCAGGCCTGCGCGGCAAAGGCTTCGTTGATCTCGAGCAGGTCGAGATCAGCAGCCTTCCAGCCCGCACGTTGCAGCGCCTTTTGCGAGGCGGTGACCGGGCCCATGCCCATGTAGGCGGGGTCGATGGCGGTGGTGGCAAAGCTCTTGATGCGCGCCAACGGGGTCAGGCCCAGCTGGTCGGCTTTCTTGGCCGACATCACCACCACGCCGGCGGCACCGTCGTTCAGGCCCGAGGCGTTGCCCGCCGTCACGCCACCCGCCTTGTCGAACGCGGGGCGCAGGCCGGCCAGGGCTTCGGCGTTGGTCTTGCGGTTGATGTATTCATCGGCCGAGAAGACGATCGGGTCGCCCTTCTTCTGCGCGATGCTGAAGGGCACGATCTCGTCCTTGAACTTGCCGGCGTCTTGTGCGGCGGCGGCTTTTTGCTGCGAACCCAGGGCCAGCGCGTCTTGCGCTTCGCGGCTCACGCTGTACTTCTTGGCCACGTTTTCGGCGGTGATGCCCATGTGGTACTGGTTGTACACATCGAGCAGGCCGTCGACGATCATCGTGTCGACCATTTTCCAGTCGCCCATGCGCTGGCCGTCGCGCGAGTTGGGCAGCACGTGGGGCGACATGCTCATGCTCTCTTGCCCGCCGGCGATCACGATCTCGGAGTCGCCATAAGCAATGGCTTGCGCCGCGAGCATCACCGCCTTGAGGCCGGAGCCGCACACCGCATTGATGGTCAGCGCCGGCACAGCCTGCGGCAAGCCGCTCTTGATGACCGACTGGCGAGCCGGGTTCTGGCCCGAGCCGGCGGTCAACACCTGGCCGAGGATCACTTCGTTGATCTGGTCGCCGGTGAGCTTGGCGCGCTTGAGCAGCTCGACGATCACCGCAGAGCCCAACTCGGGCGCAGCCACCTTGGCCAGGCTTCCGCCAAATTTGCCCACGGCGGTACGGGCGGCTGCAACGATCACGATGTCGGACATGGGGTTCTCCTGGTGGTTGAATGACGCGTTGATATCACGAGTTTGTTCTCTCGGCGTGCGCCGGCTCAAGCCTTTTGTTTGACATAACGGCCGGGTGCCGGTTCGGTGGGTTTGTATTGGCGGTTACCCGCAGCCTTGGGCGCGGCCACTTGTTTGCCGGCGTGGCTTTTCAGCCAGGCGTCCCAATCGGGCCACCAGCTGCCGGGGTGTTCCTTGGACTTGTCGAGCCAGGCCTGTGCGCTGCCTGGCAGCGCTGCGGCGGAGCCGATCCAGTGGCTGCGTTTTTTCTTCGCCGGTGGGTTGATCACGCCGGCAATGTGGCCCGAGGCGCCCAGCACGAAGCGGCACTTCGCGGCCTTGAGCACCTGGGTGTTGCGGTAGGCACCGTCCCACGGAACGATGTGGTCTTCTTTCGAGGCGTACACGTAGGTTGGCGCGTCGATCAGCCCCAGGTCGACGGGCACGCCGCACACCGTCGCCTTGCCCGGCTTGACCAGGTTGTTTTCGAGGTAGGTGTTGCGCAGGTACCAGCAGTACATCGGGCCCGGCAGGTTGGTGCTGTCGCTGTTCCAGTAAAGCAGGTCGAACGGCGGTGGCGTTTCACCCTTCAGGTAGTTGCCCACCACGTAGTTCCAGACCAGGTCGTTGGGCCGCAGGGCGCTGAAGGTGGATGCAAGCTCCTGGCCCTTGAGCAGGCTGCCGCCACCCGGGCTGTTGGGGCCGAGGGTCATTTCGCGCATCTGCACCATGGCCTCGTCGACGAAGAGGTCGAGCACGCCGGTGTTGCTGAAATCGAGGAAGGTGGTCAGCAAGGTCATGCTGGCCGCGGGCTTCTCGCCACGCTGGGCCAAGACCGCCAGGGCCGTGGCGAGGATGGTGCCGCCCACGCAAAAGCCGAGCGTGTTGATGGTCTTGGCGCCGGTGATCTCTTGCACCACGTCGATGGCCTTGATGGCGGCGCCTTCGATGTAGTCGTCCCAGGTCTTTTGCGCGACCTCTTCGTCGGCATTGCGCCAGCTCATCACGAACACGCGATGGCCCTGGGCCACGGTGTGGCGGATCAGCGAATTGTCGGGCTGCAGGTCGAGGATGTAGTACTTGTTGATGCAGGGCGGCACCATCAGCAGCGGCCGCTCGAACACCGTCTTGGTCAGCGGTTTGTATTCGATCAGCTGGAACAACTCGCCTTCGAACACCACGCTGCCTTCGGTGGTGGCCACATTGCGGCCCACCTCGAACACCTTTTCGTCGGTCTGCGACATGTGGCCCTGCTGCAGGTCTTGCCACAGGTTCTGGATGCCCTGGGTGATGCTTTCACCCTGCGTCTTGAGCGCGAGGCTCATCGCCTCGGGGTTGAGCGGCAGGTAGTTGTTGGGCGATGCTGCGGCCACGAACTGCTGCACGGCAAAGCGCACACGCTGGCGGGTTTTTTCTTCACCCTGCACGCTGTCGGCCATCTTGGCGAGGGTGCGGGCATTGAGCAGATAGAGCTGGGCGGTGAAGGCCGCCACCGGGTTCTCGGCCCACGACTTGTCGGCAAAGCGCTTGTCGTCGAGCGCGGGTGCAGCAGCGTCTTTGGCAGGGCTGACGACGCTGTTCCACAGGTCCGTCGCCTCTTTCAGGTAGTCACTTTGCAAGGCGCTCAACGCCGGCAAAGGCAGGCTCAGGTCGCTCAATGACTTGACGGTCTCTCCGATGGTGGAGCCGTAGGCCTGGGCGGCCGCTTCGGCGCCCGCGAGAGGGTCGAATGCCGCTTGAGGGCGTGTTGTCTTGGTCTTCATGTGTCTCCTTGCCGCTCATCTTGGTTTTGCACGCACGGCTACAGTGTGCGCTGCCGTTCACAGCATTGTCGTGACCCGGCTCATGGAAGAGCAAAAATGTATCTCGTTGCCATAGGCTGGATGTTCGTGGTGGTGTTGATGACGGCCGCCGAGGCCATGAGCCCGGTCGGCACGCTGCTGGGCGCGTTTTTCACGCTGCTGTTGTATGGGGTGCTGCCGCTGTCCATCGTGTTGTATGTGATGGGCGCGCCAATGCGACGGCGCGCACGAAACTCCGTTCAGGCAGAGCCTGCCGAAGCCAGCGAGCAGCAAGAAACCGCCACTTCGACAGGCTCAGTGCGAACGGAAATCGAATCACTTGAGCCAGATGGCGGCAGCCATGCGGCCGGTGATCCCGTCGCGGCGGAACGAAAAGAACCTTGATCGCTCTTGCACCGTGCACCAGGTGCCGCCGCTGACCTGGGTGACGCCGAGCGCGGCGAGGCGGTCACGTGCCAGCAGCGGCAGGTTGGCCAGCCACTTGCCGTGCGGCAAGGGCTTGAAGCGCAGCGGGTCGGCCGCTGCGGGTTGAACGCCAAAACCTTCGAGAACATCGGCCCCTACCTCGAAGGTATCGGGCCCGATGCAGGCACCCAGCCAGCATTCGACCTGCGCCGGTTCGCAGGCCGCCGCTTCGCACAGGTGGCGCACCGTGGCGTCGACCACACCGCCCGCCAAACCCCGCCAACCCGCGTGGGCCGCACCCACGGCACCGGGCGCTGCAAACAGCACCGGCAGGCAATCGGCCACCTGGACCGTGCAGGCCAGGCCTGGCTCAGTGGTGATGCACGCGTCGGCTTCCTGCGCGGGCAAGGCCAGGTGTTCGTAGGTCAAGGTCAGCACGCGGGTGCCATGCACTTGTTTCATGAACACCGGCGCGGCCCCGAGCGCTCGCACAAAGCGCGCGCGGTTGAGGGCCACCTGCTGCGGGTCATCACCTACCGCGACGCCCAGGTTCATGCTGTCCCAGGGGGCGACGCTGCCGCCACCTGAACGCGTGCTCATCAGGCTGGCAACACCCGGAGTGCGCCATTCGGCGCGCAGCCAGTCAGGGTGCGGCATCGGGGCAGGCCGAGGGTTGCGCGGCAGTGAAGGCGTCGAGCGCCATGCACCCGTCAAACACCCGCATCACCGTGGGCACGTGGTCGAGCCGGCACGCCATGCGCTGGGCGTTGAAGACCTGTGGCACCAGCAGCAGGTCGGCCATCGTCGGCGTGTCGCCGTGGCAGAAACGTCCGGTCGCCGGGTTGCGGGCCAGTTGGCGCTCCACCGCTTCGAGGCCGGTTTCGACCCAGTGGCGGTACCAGCGGTTCTTGTCGTCTTCGCTCAGCTTCATTTCACCGGTGAGGTAGCGCAGCACCCGCAGGTTGTTCAGCGGGTGGATCTCGCAGGCCATGTCGAGCGACAAGGCCCGCACCCGCGCGCGGCCCAGCGCATCGGCGGGCAGCAGCGGGGGCTGAGGGTGGGTCTCGTCGAGGTATTCGATGATGGCGATGGACTGCCCGATGAGCGCATCGCCATCTTTCAGCAAAGGCACCAGTTGCGCCGGCAACAGGGTGTCGTAGGGTGGCTTCAGGTGCTCTCTCTTGACCAGATGCACTGGCACATAGTCGTAAGCCAGGCCCTTGAGCGCGAGCGCAATGCGCACCCGAAACGATGCCGAAGAACGGAAATAGCTGTACAGCTCCATCAGCCCGCCGTGATCGCCACGCGCAAGGAGCCCACCCCGTCGATGCGCGCGTGCAGCGTGTCGCCCTCCATCACCGAGGCCACACCTTCGGGCGTGCCGGTGAAGATCAGGTCGCCAGGCGCCAGCTCCCAGGCGGCGGAAAGCTGCTCGATGATCTCGGGCACGCTCCAGATCAGCTTGCCGATGACGCTGCTTTGCCGCTTGGCGCCGTTCACGTCGAGTTCGATGCGGGTGGCGGCATTCAAATAACACTGCGCCGCCGGCCGCACCGGCCCGATGGGCGCCGACTGGTCGAAACCCTTGCCGATGCACCAGGGGCGGCCGAGCTTCTTGGCTTCACCTTGCAGGTCGCGCCGGGTCATGTCCAGTCCCACGGCGTAGCCCCAGACGTGGCTGGTGGCGTCGGCCGCCTTGATGCCCTTGCCGCCCTTGCCAATGGCCACCACCAGCTCGACCTCGTGGTGCAGGTCACGGGTGAGGCTCGGGTAGGCCATCTGGCCAGTCTCGCCTTCGCCCACCGGCAGCACGGCGTCGGCGGGCTTCATGAAGAAAAACGGCGGCTCGCGGCCGCTGTGGCCCATTTCAATGGCGTGGTCGACATAGTTGCGACCCACGCAGTAGATGCGGTGCACCGGAAACTGAGCCCCGGGTTCACCACCCGCAACGGGCACGGCAGGCACGTGGGGAACTGGCAGCACATAGCTCATCGAAAGTGTCTCCACAAGGGCATGGGTCGAGGTGTGACCGATGATGCCCGCGACCCCTCACCCCTTGCAAGGCAGGGCTTGCGCGGGTGTTCGCGGGGATTGAACAGGCCCTAAACTGCCTGGCATGTTCCAGCCGCGAAGCATCAAGCATTGCAGGGCCTGCGGCTCGCCAGTGCAGTACGTGACACCCGCCGACGACAACCGCGAGCGTGCCACCTGCACCGTCTGCGCCACCGTCCACTACGAAAACCCGCTCAACGTGGTGGGCACCTTGCCGGTGTGGAACGACAAGGTGCTGCTGTGCCGCCGCAACATCGAACCGCGCCATGGTTTCTGGACGCTGCCCGCCGGCTTCATGGAGCTGGGCGAAACGACCGAACAAGGTGCCATCCGCGAAACCGTTGAAGAGGCCGGTGCACGCGTCGAGCTGCAAGGCTTGTACACCTTGCTCAACGTGGTGCGTGTGGGCCAGCTGCACCTGTTTTACCGTGCCCGCCTGCTCGACACCGACTTCGCCCCCGGGCCCGAGACCATCGAAGCGCAGTTGTTTGCCGAGGCTGAAATCCCCTGGGACGAGCTCGCATTCCGCACCGTGCGCGAGACCTTGAAGCACTATTTCGAAGACCGCCGCCAGGGCCACTACGGCCTGCATTGCGCCGACATCGGCTGAGCAGACCCACACCCCATGCCCAACACCGGTCAAACACCCCTGCCCCCACCCCCCGCAGCTCAACCCGCTGCCAGCGCTGCGACCACGCACCTGCGCGAAGACCTCATCAACCCCGACCCGCTCCTCGATTGCCTGGTCGAGGTGTGCCGCCTGCATGGCCAGGCGGCGTCTCGCGCCTCGTTGTCGGCCGGCCTGCCCCTGGGCAAGGACAGCAAGACCGAAACCGGCAAGGGCCTCCTCACGCTCGAGCTGGCCGAGCGCGCAGCAGCACGCGCGGGCATGTCGGCCAAGCTGCAGCGCATGCCGCTTGCGCGCATCAACCAGGCGGCGCTGCCGGTCATCCTGATCCTGAAAGACAACCAGGCCTGCGTGCTGATGGGCTGGGAGGGTGGCGGCGAGATCGCCCGCGTGCTGCTGCCCGAAACCTCGCAAGGCTCGATCAGCCTCGGCCGGGGTGAGCTGGAAGCTCGATACACCGGGGTGGCGCTGTTCGTGCGCCCGCATTTCCGTTTCGATGCGCGCACCCCCGAAGTGCGCAGCGTCAAGGCCAAGCACTGGTTCTGGAGCGCCATCCTGGAGCAGCGCTTTGTCTACCGCGACGTGCTGTGGGCGGCGCTCCTGATCAACTTCTTCGCGCTCGCGTTCCCGATGTTCAGCATGAACGTCTACGACCGCGTGGTGCCCAACAACGCCACCGAGACGCTGTGGGCGCTATCGATCGGCGTGCTGCTGATCATGTGCGCCGACGTGTTCATGCGCATGTTGCGCAGCCACTTCGTCGACGAGGCCAGCGCGCGCATCGACGTGCAGATCTCGGCCACCTTGATGGAAAAAGTGCTGGGCATGAAGCTCGAGAACCGGCCCGAGTCGGTGGGCTCGTTCGCCTCCAACCTGCGCGGCTTCGAGCAGGTGCGCGACTTCATCGCGTCGAGCACCGTCACCGCACTGATCGACCTGCCCTTTGCGCTGATCTTCATCGGCGTGCTGGCCTGGATCTCGCCGTGGCTCGCAGTGCCGGTGATCGCCACATTCATCATCTTGTTGGTGGTGGGCTATGTGTTGCAGCACCGGCTGCACGAGCTGTCGCAAACCACCTACCAGGCCTCGGCGCAGCGCAACGCCACGCTGATCGAGAGCCTGACCGGCATCGAGACCATCAAGTCGCTGGGCGCCGAGAGCGTGATCCAGGCGCGCTGGGAGCGGGCCAACGTGTTTCTTTCGCGCACCAATGTGCGCATGCGGGCGCTGTCGTCGTCGGCCACTTACGTGACGGGCTGGTTGTCGCAAGGTGTCACGGTGGCCATCATCGTGATCGGCGTTTACCTCATCGGCCAGCGCGAGCTGACCATGGGCGCACTCATCGCCGCCAGCATGCTCGCCGGGCGTGCGCTGGGCCCGGCCGGGCAGATCGTGGGCCTGCTGATGCAGTACCAGGGTGCGCGCACCGCCATGGAGTCGCTCGACAAGATCATGGAAAAGCCGGCCGAGCGGCCGCTCGGCAGCAACTTCATCCAGCGCCCGCAGCTGCGTGGCGACATCGAGTTCCGCAACGTCAAGTTCAGCTACCCCAACCGCCAAGACTCGGCGCTCGACGGCCTGAGCTTCAAGATCACCGCCGGCGAGCGCGTGGCGCTGATCGGGCGCGTGGGCTCGGGCAAGTCGACCATCCAGCGCCTCATCATGGGCCTGTACCAGCCGACCGACGGCGCCGTGCTGCTCGACGGC
>NZ_JANOCG010000492.1:0-8377 GCF_031412075.1 Rhizobacter sp. | reverse complement strand
GCCTGGGTGATCTGGGACCCGTTCCTCGCCGCCGCCGAGAAGCAACTCTCGGCACGTGTGCTCGCGGACGGCACGGGCCTCGTGAGCAACCACCAGTTCTACCTGGCCTCGCGTGCTTATGCCGACAAGAACCCGCAGGTGATCAAAGTCATCGTCGAAGAGCTGGCCAGGCTCGACGCGTGGGCCGACAAGAACTCAGGCGAAGTGGCCAAGTTCCTCGCGCCGCAAATCGGGCTCGATGTGTCGATTGCCGAGCTGGCCGCACGCCGCTTTGCCTATGGCATCCGACCCATCTCGCCCCAAGTGGCGGCCGAGCAGCAAAAGATCGCCGATGTCTTCTTCGACCTGAAGCTGATCCCCAAGGCCGTGCGCGTTTCCGACGCACTCCCGGGCGGCGCAAGCACCGCACAGCGCTGAAGTCACCAACAGGAGCCGCCATGACACAGCCCACCTCGATCTCTCGCCGCGCCGCACTCGTGCTCGCCACCACGAGCGTGTTGTGGAATGCCGCTCGGCCCGCCCACGCACAAGTGGCCAAGCCGCCCGCCGAGTTGCGCATCGCCTTTCAGAAAGGCTCGGTGAATCTCGCGCTGCTCAAGCTGCGCGGTAGCTTGGAGCAGCGGCTGCCCGGCACCTCGGTGAAGTGGGTCGAGTTCCCCGCGGGCCCGCAGTTGTTGGAAGCTTTGGCGGTCGGCAGCGTCGACCTCGGCGCGACCGGTGACACGCCGCCGGTGTTTGCACAGGCGGCAGGCAAAGAGCTGCTCTACGTGGGCGCTGAGCCGCCGAAGCCCGACGCATCGGCTGTGCTGGTGCGCGCTGATTCACCGATTCGCAGCCTGGCCGAGTTGAAGGGCAAGCGTGTCGCCTTGCAAAAAGGCTCCAGCTCGCACTACTTCTTGTTGACGGTGCTGGAGCGCGCGCAGCTGGCCTGGGGCGATATCCAGCCTCACTACCTGCCGCCCGCCGATGCACGCGCCGCCTTCGAGCGCGGTGCGATCGACGCCTGGGTGATCTGGGACCCGTACTACGCCGCCGCCGAGCTGGCCAGCAACGCGCGCGTGCTCACCACCAGCCGGGGCTTCACCAACAACAACAGCGTGTACCTCGCCGCACCGGCGTTCGCGCAGCGCCACCCCGACACCCTGCAGCGCGTGTTCGACGCGCTCACCGAAACTGACCACTGGGCGCGCGCCAACCGCAAGGACGCGGCGCAACGTTATGCCGATTTCAGCGGCCTCACGCTGGCCACCGCCTACCGGCTGCTGGAGCGCCGCCCGCCCTCGCCGGTGGGGCCGATCACGCCGCAGATCGTGGCCGATCAGCAAAAGGTGGCCGACGCCTTTGCGCGCCTGCAGCTCATCCCGCGCCCGATCCGCGTCGCCGACGTGGCCTGGCAAGCCAGCACCCCTTGAGTCTTCTTTTCACCTGCGCATACCCATGAAAATCCTCTGGTTCATCCCCACCCATGGCGACAGCCGTTACCTCGGCACCACGCACGGCGCGCGCTCCACCGACCTGGCGTATTTCAAACAGGTGGCAGTGGCCGCCGACACATTGGGCTACGAAGGTGTGCTGCTGCCCACCGGCCGCTCTTGCGAAGACCCGTGGGTGGTCGCGGCGAGCTTGATCGGCGTGACCGAGCGGCTCAAGTTCCTGGTGGCATTGCGCCCCGGCTTGCTGACGCCGGCCGTGGCCGCGCGCATGGCCGCCACCTTCGACCGTTTGTCGCACGGCCGCCTGCTCATCAACCTGGTGACCGGTGGCGACAGCGAAGAGCTGGCCGGTGACGGCTTTGCTCTCGACCACGGGGCGCGCTACGAAGTGTCAGACGACTTCATGCACATCTGGCGTGAGCTGCTCTCGCGCAGCCACGACGGCGAGACGCTCGACCACGAGGGCCGCCACCTCAAGGTGCAGGGCGGCAAGCTCTTGTACCCGCCGGTGCAGCGCCCGTACCCGCCGACCTTCTTTGGCGGCTCGTCGGAAGCGGCGCACGAGCTGGCCGCCGCGCAGCTCGACACCTACCTCACCTGGGGCGAGCCGCCAGCGGCCGTGGCGGCCAAGGTGGCCGACATCCGCGCGCGCGCTGCCAAGCACGGGCGCACGCTGGAGTTCGGCATCCGCCTTCATGTGATCGTGCGCGAGACCGAAGAAGAAGCGTGGGACGCCGCCGCCTCGCTGGTGTCTCACCTCGATGAAGCCACTGTCGCCGCAGCGCAGGCCAAGTTCAGCCGCATGGACTCGGTGGGCCAGCGCCGCATGGCCGAGCTGCACGGCGGGCGCTTCAACAAGGCCAACATCCGCGAAGGGCTGGAGGTCTCGCCCAACCTGTGGGCCGGTGTGGGCCTGGTGCGGGGTGGTGCCGGCACGGCCCTGGTGGGCAACCCGCAGCAGGTGGCGGACCGCATCAAGGAATACGCGGCGCTCGGGCTCGAGTACTTCATTTTGTCGGGCTACCCGCACCTCGAAGAGGCTTACCGTTTTGCCGAGCTGGTGTTCCCGCTGCTGCCGATCGCCTTGCGCGACAAGCTCTCGCAGCGGGTGCTGACCGGGCCGTTTGGCGAGGTGGTGGCCAACACCTACGTGCCGCGCGACGTCTCCAAAGACACCACCGCTGCACGCGCGGTGTCGTCCAGCTGAGGGGGCGACACATGGCAAGCTTTTCATCGACCAGCGCACGGGCCTCGCTCGCCGCGCTCACACCCTGGGCCTTGCCCATCGTGCTGATCAGCGTGTGGGAGCTGTCGGCGCGGCTGGGTTGGTTGTCGACCCGCGTGTTGCCCGAGCCACTGGCGGTGCTCACCGCGCTGTGGAAGCTCATGGCCTCGGGCGAGCTGTGGCAGCACGTGAGCGTGAGCGCAGGGCGTGCCTTCACCGGCCTGGCCGTGGGCGGTGGGTTGGGCTTGGCGCTCGGCCTGCTGAACGGCACCTTTCGCCGCGCCGAGACGCTGCTCGACACCACGCTGCAGATGGTGCGCAACATCCCTGCGCTGGCCTTGATCCCGCTCGTGATCCTGTGGTTCGGCATCGACGAGTCGGCCAAGCTCTTCTTGGTGGCAGTCGGTGTGTTTTTCCCGATCTACCTGAACACCTTCCACGGCATCCGCTCGGTCGACCCCAACCTGATCGAGATGGCACGCAGCTACGGTGTGACCGGCTGGGCCTTGTACCGACAGGTCATCTTGCCGGGCGCGCTGCCGAGCATCCTGGTCGGTTTGCGGTTTTCGCTGGGCCTGATGTGGGTGCTGCTGATCGTGGCCGAGACCGTATCGGCACAGGCCGGCATCGGCTACATGACGATGAATGCCCGCGAGTTCTTGCAGACTGATGTGGTGGTGGTCGGCATCTTGTTGTACGCGCTGCTCGGCAAGGCGGCCGACAGTGCCGCCAAGGGGCTGGAGCGCTGGTGGTTGCGCTGGCACCCCGGTTATGCCAACTCACAAACTTCCGCCGCTGTAGTGGCGGCCGGATGACGAAGGCTCACATGAACGCAGTCACTGAACTTGATGTCTTTGCGCATGCGGTGGGTGCTGCGCCCCGCGCTTGGGCGCCCAGCATCGTCACGCCACGCACCAGCCACGCTTCGCCTGGTTTGCCGATCCGCCTGCGTGGCCTCTCCAAGTCATTTGGCCAACGCGAGGTGCTCAAGGGCATTGACCTCGACATCGCGCCCGGCGAGTTTGTGGCGCTGGTGGGGCGCAGCGGTTGCGGCAAGAGCACCTTGCTGCGCCTGGTCGCGGGTCTGGAGCCGGCAAGCGGTGGCAGCCTTCAATTGGGCGATGCGCCAGCCCGCGCCGCACACCCCAACGTGCGCATCATGTTTCAAGACGCGCGCCTGCTGCCCTGGAAACGCGTGCTCGACAACGTGGCCCTGGGCCTGCAAGGGCCCGATGGCCTGGCGCGTGCCCGCGAGGCGCTGGCCCAGGTCGGCTTGGCCGAGCGCGCCAATGAGTGGCCGGCCGTGCTCTCGGGTGGGCAGCGGCAGCGTGTGGCCTTGGCCCGCGCGCTGGTGCACCGACCGCGTTTGCTGCTGCTCGACGAGCCGCTGGGCGCACTCGACGCGCTGACCCGCATCGAGATGCATGCGCTGATCGAGCGCCTGTGGTTGCAGCACGGTTTCACCGCACTGCTGGTCACGCACGACGTGGCCGAGGCGGTGGCTGTGGCCGACCGCGTGCTGTTGATCGAAGACCAGCGCGTGGCCTTTGACGAGCGTGTGCCTTTGGCGCGGCCCCGCTCGCGTGGCCATGCCGCGTTTGCTGCTTTTGAAGACCGTGTGCTGCAACGGGTGCTGTCGCAACCTGTGGAGCCCGCGGCGCTGATCCCGCAACCCCAACGTGCCAGTGCATTGCGCTGGGCCATCTGAAAACAGAAAACAGAGAACAGAGAAAAGGAACTCACCATGACGATTCAAGCCATCAATGTGCGCAACCAGTTTCGCGGCAAGATCAAAGAGGTGATCGAAGGGCCGGTCGTGTCCGAGGTCGATGTCGAAACGCCTTCGGGCCTGATCGTCACCTCGGTGATCACCACCCGCTCGGTGAAGGAGCTTGGCTTGGTGCCCGGCAAAGACGTGGTGGCGCTGGTGAAGTCGACCGAGGTGTCGATCGCGACGCTGTGAACAAGCCCTCGCAGTCGCGCGTGAGGCTGCTCATCGTGCCGGGCCTCCACAACAGCGGGCCGACGCATTGGCAAAGCTGGTTGCAAGCGCGTTACCCCGGTGCGCTGCGGGTGGAGCAGCGCGACTGGCGCGAGCCCGCCATCGACGAATGGGCTGAGCGCATCGACGAGACCCTGGCCGCAGCCGGCCCCGGGCCGTGGCTGGTGGCCGCGCACAGCTTTGGCTGCCTGGCGCTGGCGCGTCACCTGCAAACACACGCGGCGACGAACCTGCGCGCCGCCTTGTTGGTGGCGCCCGCCGACCCGGAGCGTTTTGGTCTGGAATACAGCCTGCCGGCGGGGCCCTTGCCGCTGCGATGCACCTGGGTGGCGAGCAGCAACGACCCGTGGATGGCGTTTGAGCGCAGCCACGCCTGGGCGCAGCGTTGGGGTTGCCGCTGGATGAATCTAGGTGAGGCGGGGCACATCAATGTGGAGGCGGGTTTTGGCCCGCTCCCGCTGGCCTCGCGCTGGGTCGAGGCTGAAACCCAGCGGCTGGAAAAAGACCGGCGCTTCGAGCGCGCCGATCTGAGCGAATGGTCGTTCGCGGTCTGACCATCTACCCCTTCGCCGTTTTCCCGCCGTCGATCACCATCTGTGCGCCGGTCATGTACGGAAACTCGTCGCTGGCCAGCGCGAGCGCAAAGTTCGCCACTTCCTCGGGGGTTCCCATGCGCTCCAGTCCGGGCACGTTCGACTTGGCCCACTGCTTGGCACCAATGGCCCACACGGCATCGGGGGCGTCCATCATTCCGGCCAGGCGCCGCACGAAGTCGGTGTCGACCGTTCCAGGCAACAGCGCATTGACGCGGATGTTGTGGCCGGCGTAATCCAACGCAGCGCCCTTCACCAGCCCGAGCAGGGCGCTCTTGCTGGCGCTGTAGGCCGAACGTGCAGGGTGGCTGCTCAGCGCCGCGATCGATGACGTGACCAGTACAACACCGCCACCACCGGCCATCAGATGGGGCAACTCGTACTTCATGGCCAGGAACACGCCACGCACATTGGTGTTGTTCACCAGGTCCCACTCGGTCGAGCTGAACTCGTGCAGCGGTTTTTCGATCGAGATGCCGGCATTGTTGAAGGCGACATCAAGCCGGCCGTAGCGCTTGACCACGCTGTCGACGAACGCCTTGACCTGGTCTTCTTGAAGCACGTCGGCGCGCACATAGAACGCGTCGCCGCCGGCCGCCTTGATCTCATCGGCCACCTGCATGCCCAGCTTTTCACGCCGGCCGCAGAAGCCCACACGCCCACCCTCGGCAGCGAATGCCTTGACGGCTGCACGCCCGATGCCCGAAGTTCCGCCCGTCACGAGCACCACTTTGCCTTCGAAGCGGCGTGCGCCAACTCGCTTGGGGCTTGCAGGCGGCTTCGCTTCGCTCGCCAGTGCCACGCCGCCAGCCAGACCTGCCGCCATGCTGGCTGCGGCGCCGATGGCTGCAGAGCCGATCATCCACCGGCGGCTCAGGCCGGCCGCGTTCTTGGCCGGTGTGGTGTCTTCAATGGGCAGTGTCATGTTGAATCCTTTCAGTGAAATGAATGCAGGCTCGCGCCTGCGCATGGAATGACCGGCAGGTGTCAGTCGGGATCTCGAGTGGCCAACAATCGGGTCTCCCCGATCGACATGACCCAGAGCGCCTCGTCGGCATAGCCGTTCGCGCGGCCCGCTGCGCGGAACCGCAGCGGCGGCTCGAACGGTGGCTCGGTGGACAGCACGATGCTTCCCCAGTGCATGCCGACCAGCACGCGTGCCCCCATGTCGCGCGCCAGCTGAACGGCTTGCTCGGGGTTGGTATGAACATCGGCCATCAGGTTGTGCGGCTCGTAGGCGCCGATCGGGACGAGTGCCACGTCGACCGGCCCGATGGTCTGGCGCAGTTGCTTGAAGAGGGTGTCGTGGTAAGCGGTGTCTCCGGCGAAGTACACCCGCTTGAGCGGCGACTCGAAGACATAGCCTGACCAGAGCGTCTCGTCGCGGTCGAACATCCCGCGAGACGAAAAATGCACGGCGGGAACGCTGGTGACCTTGAGCCCATTCATCGCCAACGAGTCACCCCATCGCAGCTCGGTGATGTCGGAGAAGCCGCTGGCCCGGAGCAGGGCGCCGAGCCCTGACGGAACGATCACCCTCACTTTCTCCTTGCCCGGCAGCTGGCGGATCGTTCGCAGGTCGAGGTGGTCGTAGTGGTTGTGAGAGATGACCAGCACATCGACAGGTGGCAGCTTGTCGACGGTGATGGCCGGCCCTGCGTAGCGGCGCGGGCCGGCCCAGCTGACGGGCGACGCACGTTCACCGAGGAACGGGTCGACCAGGATGGTCTGGCCGCCCAGACGGATCAGAAATGCCGCATGGCCCAACCACGTCAATGAGTCTTGGGTGCGATGCGCTTCCAGCCTGTGCAGCGCATCGTTGAGAGGCAGTACATGCCCCGCCGGAACAGGCGGGCTCAGTTCTTCGGCTTTGGCGCCGAAGGAAGCCCACCACCAAAGCGACATGCCATCGCGCCAGGTGTTGACGACGCTCGGGCTTGCGGCAGGGTTGCCGAAGCGCCCGTCGACCTGCCGAGTGGCGAGAGCCTGCTCCGGTTTCGCTGGGTCTGGCGATGGCGGCAGCGGCGCCGCGGCACAGGCCGTATGCCCCAGCGCAGCCAGCGAGACGATCAAGCCTCGCAGGCTGCCGAGAAGCGATTGAATGTTGGCGTGTTTCATTCGGCTCACCTAATCTTTACAATGCTCAGATGAAGTGTAGATCATCATTTGAACACTGTAAAGATAAAGGGTGAGTCCGTGACCCAACGCAAGACAACCGGCAGCGCCAGCCACCCGGATCGTTATCACCATGGTGACCTCAGGGCAGCGCTCATCCGCGCGGCGGATGACATCCTGGCCGAGCACGGCCTGGAGGGCTTCAGCCTGCGCGAAGCGGCCCGGCGTGCGGGGGTCTCGCCGGCAGCGCCGACCCATCACTTCGGCGGCTCGGCAGGGCTGCTCTCCGAGGTGGCCGCGCTCGGCTTCGAGGCGCTGGCGCAGCACATGCAAGTGGGTGTCGACGCGCTCCCGTCACGGCGCTTGCGGATGCAGGGCGTCGGATACCTGCGCTTTGCACTGGCCCACCCCGGGCGGTTTCAGCTCATGTTCCGAAAAGACCTGGTGAGCGAGGACCACGCCGGCCTGCAGGAGGCAGGTTCGCGCGCACTGGCGCAACTCGAAGACACCATCCGCGCGATGCGGGCCATTCCTGCGGGCCGGCCGCTGGATGCCTCAGCCCGCGCCGTGCTCCTGGCCGCCTGGTCAATGGTTCACGGCTTTGCCCACCTCGCGCTCGATGGGAAGCTCGCGCACCTGCATGCAGACACTCCAGCCGAAGAACTGTTGACCGAGATGCTGCTGAGCCAGTGGCCCGACCCCTGACCCCCCGGTGCAGAGAGCGATGGGTCGAGGTGGCAGCGCGATGGTGTTGCTGCTACTGCGTGTTTGTCACGATCGTGACGCGGCGGTTCTCCGGCGCGGCCGGCACCTTGCGGTTGAGCAGGTCGGTGTCGCCCTTGCCCTCGGCCTTCAGGCGCTCGGCAGCGATGTTGTGCGACGACACCAGGTAGGCGCGCACGCTCTCGGCGCGCTGCTGTGAGAGCACGCGGTTGGCTTCAGCCACGCCGCGCGGGTCGGCGTGGCCTTCCACGTTGAAGCTGTACTCGGCCAGGCGGTCGTTCTTGAG
>NZ_JANOCG010000491.1:0-1630 GCF_031412075.1 Rhizobacter sp. | reverse complement strand
ACTCAACCCCAAGGAACACCCGTGAACAAACTCATCTTCGTCAACCTGCCCGTCAAGGACTTGCCGCGCTCGCGCACCTTCTTCGAGGGCATGGGCTACTACTTCAACCCGCAGTTCAGCAACGACCAGGGCGCCTGCCTGGTGATCAGCGACACCATCCACGCGATGCTGCTCACCGAGCCCTTCTTCCAGACCTTCACCAAGAAGCAGATCACCGATGCGAAGAAGAGCGTCGAGGTGTTGATCTGCCTGTCGTGCGAGAGCAAGGCCGAGGTCGACCAGCTCGTGGCCAAGGCGGTGGCCGGCGGCGGCAGCACACCCAGCCCCGTGCAGGACCACGGCTTCATGTACAGCCACGCCTTCGAAGACCTCGACGGCCACGTGTGGGAGCTGATGTACATGGACCCGAACGCAGCGCCACCCAACTGATGACCATCCAGGCAACGCAGCAGGCGATCGACGCGGTCTGGCGCATCGAGGCCGCCAAGATCATCGCCGGCGTGGCGCGCCTGGTGCGCGACGTCGGCCTGGCCGAAGAGCTGGCGCAAGACGCGCTGGTGGCAGCGCTCGAGCACTGGCCCGAGTCGGGCGTGCCCCACAACCCGGGCGCGTGGTTGATGACGACGGCCAAAAACCGCGCACTCGACCACCTGCGCCGAGACAAGCTGCTTGCCGCCAAGCACGAGGAGATCGGCCATGAGCTCGAAGCACAAGAGGCCTTGATCGTGCCCGACTTCGTCGACGCCCTCGACGCGGCCCGCGCCGACCAGATCGGCGACGACCTGCTGCGCCTGATCTTCACCGCCTGCCACCCGGTGCTCTCGACCGAGGCGCGTGTGGCACTCACGCTCAAGCTGTTGGGCGGCTTGAGCACGGCCGAGATCGCACGGGCTTTCCTGGTGCCCGAGCCGACCATCGCGCAGCGCATCGTGCGCGCCAAACGCACGCTCAGCGCAGCCCAGGTGCCGTTCGAGCTGCCGCGCGGCGACGCCATCGCACCGCGCCTGGCCTCGGTGCTCGAAGTGATCTACCTCATCTTCAACGAGGGTTACACCGCCACCGCCGGCGACGACTGGATGCGCCCCGCCCTTTGCGACGAAGCCGTGCGCCTGGGCCGCGTGCTCGCTGGTCTGGCGCCCGATGAGCCCGAGGTGCATGGGCTGGTGGCCTTGATGGAGATCCAGGCCTCGCGCACCGCGGCGCGGGTCGATGCACAAGGCCGGCCGGTGCTGCTGCTCGAGCAGGACCGTGGGCGCTGGGATCAACTGCTGATCCGCCGTGGCCTGGTCGGCCTGGAGCGTGCGCAAGCCTTGGGCGGCGCGCTCGGCCTGTATGCGCTGCAGGCCGCCATCGCGGCTTGCCATGCCCGCGCGCACAACGCTGCCGACACCAACTGGGCGCAGATCGTGGCGCTCTACGACGCGCTGGCGCAGACCGCGCCTTCTCCGGTGATCGAGCTCAACCGCGCGGTGGCGGTGGGCATGGCCTTCGGCCCGGCCGAGGGGCTGGCGATCGTCGATGCCATGCGCGACGAACCCTCGTTGAAAAACTACCAGTGGCTGCCCAGCGTGCGCGGCGACCTGCTGGCCAAGCTGGGGCGACACGACGAAGCGCGCAGCGAGTTCGAGCG
>NZ_JANOCG010000490.1:0-3437 GCF_031412075.1 Rhizobacter sp. | reverse complement strand
GCTGCAACTCCCCGGGCACACGCAGCAGCTGCATGCCATCTGCGTGCACCTGGGGTTGCAAGAGTCACACCGGCGCAAGCAGCTCGAGCTGCTGCTCAAGATCGTCGAGCGCGACGTGCCAGACGACGCACCGCTTTTGATCGCGGGCGACTTCAACGACTGGCGGGTGCGCGCCCACAGCGTGCTCAAGCGCTGCGCCGGCCTGCGAGAGGTGTTCGTGCATGCCAATGGGCG
The DNA here is from genome assembly GCF_031412075.1 of Rhizobacter sp. Taxonomy (GTDB): domain Bacteria; phylum Pseudomonadota; class Gammaproteobacteria; order Burkholderiales; family Burkholderiaceae_C; genus Rhizobacter. The sequence goes on along the minus strand of NZ_JANOCG010000490.1, from coordinate 3,203 downwards.
CGCAGCGAAGACCTTTCCGGCGCGCTTTCCGATGCTGCAGCTCGACCGCATCTATGTTCGCAATGCCGGTGTGCACAAGCCCCTGGTGCTGCCGCGCCGACCGTGGTCGCACCTGTCCGACCACGCCCCGCTGGCCGCGGAGATCACGCTGTGAGCGCGAAATCGCGCTGGACCGGCGGCAACCGCGTACGCCTGCTGGAAAACGGCGAAGAGTTCTTCCCGGCAGTGTTCGAGGCCGTGAGCGCGGCCGAACGCGAGGTGTTGATCGAAACCTTCATCCTGTTCGAAGACAAGGTCGGCCTGGCCTTGCACGAAGCATTGCTCAAGGCCGCGCAGCGAGGCGTGCAGATCGACATCACCGTCGACGGCTTCGGCTCGCCCGACCTGTCGAGCCAGTTTGTGGGCACGCTCACCGCAGCGGGCGTGCGCTTCCATGTGTTCGACCCGCAGGCGCCGCTGCTGGGTGTGCGCCTCAACGTGTTTCGCCGCATGCACCGCAAGATCGTGGTCGTCGACGGGGTGCGCGCGTTCGTCGGCGGCATCAACTATTCGGCCGATCACCTGGACGACTTCGGCCCCGAGGCCAAGCAGGATTACGCGGTCGAAGTCTGCGGCCCGATCGTCGACGAGATCCACCGCTTTGCGCTCGAGGCAGTCGCGCCACAGGCTCCACCCAATGCGCGCCGCTGGTTTCGCCGCCGCCCTCCTGCGCAGGCCACCACCGCCCACGCGCCTCACTCGGGCGACGCCGATGCGGTGTTCGTCACCCGCGACAACCACGACCACCGCAACGACATCGAGCATCAGTACCGCGTGGCCCTGCGTTCGGCGAAGCACGAGGTGATCATCGCCAACGCCTACTTCTTCCCCGGCTACCTTTTCCTCAAAGACTTGCGCCGTGCGGCGCGCCGTGGGGTGAAGGTGCGCCTGATCCTGCAGGGCCAGCCCGACATGCCAGTGGTCAAGGTGGCGGCGAGCATGCTGTATGCCCACCTGCAGCGTGCCGGTGTGCAGATCTACGAGTACTGCAAACGCCCTCTGCACGGCAAGGTGGCGCTGGCCGACGACGAATGGTCGACGGTGGGCTCGAGCAACCTCGACCCGCTGAGCCTGTCGCTCAACCTCGAAGCCAACCTCATCATCCGCGACCGCAGCTTCAACCAGCACCTGCGCGAGCGGCTGGAAGACCTGATCGAGAACAGCTGCAAGGAAGTGCCCGCCCCGAGCGGCCGCAACCGCGCCTGGGGGCAGATGGCGCTGAGCTATGTGGTGTTCCACTTCTTGCGCCGCTTTCCGGCCTGGGCCGGCTGGTTGCCGGCGCATCAGCCGGCGCTCAAGCGCATGGGCGGTGATGACAAGGCGACCCCGCGCGACGGCGCACAACCCATCAGCGAACCCGGTGCGAGGCAGCTGTCATGAGTGCAGCGGCACTGCCCTCGACCGGGCGCTGGCGGCGCTGGTGGCCGACCCTGCGGCGCATCGGCACTGTGGCGTTTTTCGTGATCGTTGCCGTGCTGCTGTTTTTGCAGGCGCGCGAGATCGAGTGGGCCGAGGTGGGCGCCGCGATGCGGGCCTACCCAATCACCACCCTGCTCGGGGCCGCCGCACTCGCCGCGCTGAGCCACGCCCTCTACAGCGGCATCGACCTGTTCGGGCGCCGTTGGACGCAGCACCCCTTGCCACTTCGGCAGGTGGTGCCTCTCACCTTCGTCTGTTATGCGTTCAACCTGAACCTCGGTTCGCTGGTGGGCGGCTTTGCCATGCGCTACCGGCTCTATTCGCGCCTGGGGTTGCGGGCGGACACCATCACCCGCGTGGTGGGCATGAGCCTGGTGACCAACTGGCTGGGTTACCTGGTGCTGGCCGGTGCCGTGTTTGCCACGCAGACGATCACGCCACCCGAGGGCTGGAAGGTGGGTGCCGTCGCCCTGCAAGCGCTCGGTGTGGTCTCGCTGCTGGTGGCAGCGGCTTATCTGCTGACCTGCACGTTCTGGGCGGGCCGCAGCCTGTCCCTGCGAGGCCATGAGTTCAAGTTGCCGAGCGGGCGCTTCGCCTTGCTGCAGATGGTGCTGTCGACCACCAACTGGGCCACCATCGGCGGCGTGCTCTACGTGCTGCTGCAAGGCCGCGTCGACTACCCGGTGGTGCTGGGCACCTTGCTGGTGGCCGCGGTGGCCGGTGTGCTGGCGCACATCCCGGCCGGGCTGGGCGTGCTCGAAGCGGTGTTCATCGCGCTGCTGGGCACCCAGGTGTCCCGGCATGAACTGCTCGGCGCCCTGCTCGCCTACCGGGCGCTGTACTACTTGCTGCCGCTGCTGCTGGCGACCGTGATGTACCTGCTGATGGAAGCACGCGCTCGCGCTGCACCGACCGCGCGGTTAGAATCGCGCCACCATCGCAGGCACCAGTCACTGCGCTGACGTCAGTTCTGACCCGAGCCGTGCTTTAACCCAGCGCCAAGCTCCCCACCTCTTCTGCCTGCGACTGGCGCTCCCCTGCGAGCGACGGGCCGATCTGATCCCCGGAATCCCCATGTCTTTTGAATCCCTCGGCCTCGCCGAGCCGCTGCTGCGTGCCGTGCTCGAACAGGGCTACACCACGCCCACCCCCATCCAGGCGCAAGCCATTCCCATCGTGCTTACCGGCGGCGACCTGCTCGGCGGCGCACAAACCGGCACCGGTAAGACCGCCGGCTTCACGCTGCCCTTGTTGCAGCGTTTGATGGCCACCCCCGCCGTGCGCGATGCACGCGGCCGCCTGCCCATCCGTGCGCTCATCCTCACGCCCACCCGCGAACTCGCGGCGCAGGTCGAAGAAAGCGTTCGCAACTACGGCAAGTACACCAAGCTCACTTCGATGGTGATGTTTGGCGGCGTCGGCATGCAGCCGCAGATCGACAAGTTGAAGCGCGGTGTCGACATCCTCGTCGCCACGCCGGGCCGCTTGCTCGACCACGCGCAACAGCGCACGCTCGATCTCAGCCACATCGAGATCTTCGTGCTCGACGAAGCCGACCGCATGCTCGACATGGGCTTCATCCACGACATCAAGAAGGTGCTCGCGCTGGTGCCCGCCAAGAAGCAGAGCCTGCTGTTCAGTGCCACCTTCAGCGACGAGATCAAGAACCTCGCCGACCGCCTGCTCAACAAGCCGGCGCTGATCGAAGTGGCGCGCCGCAACCAGACCGCCGAGCTGATCGAACA
>NZ_JANOCG010000489.1:0-2428 GCF_031412075.1 Rhizobacter sp. | reverse complement strand
GGCGGGATGTTCATGCTGTTGCTGGTGGCCACGAACATCACGTCGGACAGGTCGAAGTCGACCTCGACGTAGTGGTCGCTGAAGGTGTGGTTCTGCTCGGGGTCGAGCACTTCGAGCAGCGCCGATGAAGGGTCGCCACGGAAGTCCATGCCCAGCTTGTCGATCTCGTCCAGCAGGAACAGCGGGTTGCGTGTGCCAACCTTGCTCAGGCTCTGCAGCACCTTGCCCGGCATCGAGCCGATGTAGGTGCGGCGGTGCCCACGAATCTCGGCCTCGTCACGCATGCCACCCAGGGCCATGCGAACGAACTTGCGCCCGGTGGCACGCGCCACGCTCTGGCCGAGCGAGGTCTTGCCCACGCCAGGAGGGCCGACCAGGCACAGGATGGGTGCCTTCACCTTGTCGACACGCTGCTGCACAGCAAGATACTCAAGGATGCGGTCCTTGACCTTCTCAAGACCGTAGTGGTCTTCGTTCAAGACCTCTTCAGCGTGCTTGAGGTCGTGCTTGATCTTGGTCTTCTTGGTCCAAGGCAGGTTGATCAGTGTGTCGATGTAGTTGCGCACCACAGTGGCCTCGGCCGACATGGGTGACATCAGCTTGAGCTTCTTGAGCTCGGCATCGACCTTCTTGCGCGCCTCCTTGGGCATCTTGGCGGCAACGATCTTCTTTTCCAGCTCCTCCATGTCGGCGCCTTCTTCGCCGTCACCGAGCTCCTTCTGGATGGCCTTGACCTGCTCGTTCAGGTAGTACTCGCGCTGGCTCTTTTCCATCTGGCGCTTGACGCGGCCACGGATGCGCTTTTCAACCTGAAGAATGTCGACTTCATGCTCGAGTTGTTCGAGCAGCTTTTCCAGACGCTTGTCGACCGCAAACAGGTCGAGCACCGATTGTTTGTTTTCGAGTTTCAGCGGCAGGTGCGCCGCGATGGTGTCGGCCAGGCGACCCGCATCGTCGATGCCCGCGATCGAGGTGAGGATTTCCGGCGGGATTTTCTTGTTGAGCTTGACGTACTGGTCGAACTGCTGCGTCACCGCGCGGCGCAGGGCCTCGACTTCCGGCTTGGCATCGGCTTCGGGTGGCACCGGGGTCACTTCGGCCATGAAGTGCTCACCGTTGTCGCTGATGGAATGTGTTCTGGCGCGCTGAATACCTTCGACCAGTACCTTCACCGTGCCATCGGGCAGCTTGAGCATTTGCAAGATGCTGGAAACGCAACCCACCTCGAACATGTCGTCGGGCTTGGGCTCGTCTTTGCCGGCAGCGCGTTGCGCCACCAGCATGATCTGGCGGCCGGCTTCCATCGCGGCTTCGAGGGCCTTGATCGATTTCGGGCGACCCACAAACAGCGGGATCACCATGTGAGGAAATACCACCACATCGCGCAGCGGCAGCAGCGGCATCGTGATCGGCTCAGCGGGCAAAACGGGATGTCCGGACATTGGAACCTCTCTTTCTCAAGCCCACATAAGGCTCGAGCATTCATTTGCAAGATGACCGCGCCCGACAGCGCACGGTCGATTCAGGATCCTCAGTCTCAGCAACGCGCGGTCAGGCACTCGCCTTGGCCTGCTCGCGGTACACCAACAAGGGCTTGGTGTTCTCTTCGATGGTGTGCTCGTCGAGCACCACCTTGGCCACGCCATCCAGCGTGGGCAGTTCGAACATGGTGTCGATCAGGCACAGCTCCCTGATCGAGCGCAGGCCGCGAGCGCCGGTCTTGCGGGCCAGGGCCTTGCGCGAAATGGCGGCCAGGGCCGACGGGCGAATCTCGAGCTCGACGCCGTCCATCGCAAACAGCTTCTGGTACTGCTTGAGGAGTGCGTTCTTCGGCTCGGTGAGGATCTGCACCAGCGCGTCTTCGGTCAGCTCGCCCAGCGTGGCAACCACGGGCAGGCGGCCCACCAGTTCGGGGATCAGGCCGAACTTGATCAGGTCTTCGGGCTCGACCTCGCGGAACACCTCGGAGACACGCTTTTCGCTCTTGGTGTGCACCGTGGCGCCGAAACCGATGCCCGACTTCTCGGAGCGGTTCTGGATGACTTTTTCCAGGCCGTCAAACGCGCCGCCGCAGATGAACAAGATGTTGGTCGTGTCAATTTGCAAGAAATCTTGATTCGGGTGCTTGCGGCCGCCTTGTGGTGGCACCGAAGCCATCGTGCCTTCGACCAGCTTCAGCAAGGCTTGCTGGACGCCCTCGCCCGACACGTCGCGGGTGATCGAGGGGTTGTCGGCCTTGCGCGAGATTTTGTCGATCTCGTCGATGTAGACAATGCCGCGCTGCGCTTTTTCAACGTCGTAGTTGCAGTTCTGCAGCAGCTTCTGGATGATGTTTTCGACGTCTTCACCCACGTAACCAGCTTCGGTCAGCGTGGTGGCATCGGCAATCACAAACGGCACATTGAGCAAGCGAGCCAGTGTCTGCGCG
>NZ_JANOCG010000488.1:0-7001 GCF_031412075.1 Rhizobacter sp. | reverse complement strand
TTTTGAACATTCTTGATGACGGTGCGGAACTTCGAACGCAGCGCGGTGTTGGCAGCGTTGAGCTTGACGTCTTGACGAACGCGCTTGCGACCGGAGGCAATGCGGACCGTCTTTTTGACTTTGGAAGAAGTGGCCATGTTTTGAGCGTACCCAGATAGAACGAAGTCCGCGAGTATAGCAGGGGTGAGCGGGCCGGCAAACCCAGGCTCAGGACGTTAGCAGCCGCTACCTATAATCCGGCCGCGTCCGAGGCGGCATTCCGTCTCCCTTCCGGCCCTGGTCCCATGAATTTGCTGCGCGCTGCGTCGATCGTTTCCGTGTTGACCCTGGCATCGCGCATCACCGGGCTGGTGCGCGAACTCATCATCGCCGCGCTATTCGGCGCAGGCGCCTGGACCGACGCGTTCCAGGCCGCATTCCGCATCCCCAACATGCTGCGCCGGTTGTTTGCCGAGGGCGCGTTTTCGCAGGCGTTTGTGCCGCTGCTGGGCAACACCCGCGCGCGCGACGGAGACGAGGCCACCAAGTTGCTGATCAGTGCGGTGGCCACGGTGTTGTTCTGGGCGCTGCTGGTCACCTGCGTCATCGGCGTGCTGGTGGCGCCGGTGGTGGTCTGGCTGATGGCTTCCGGGCTGAAAGAGTTCGACGGCGCGGTGCTGATGACGCGCTGGATGTTCCCCTACATCGGTTTCATCTCATTGGTGGCCTTGTCGGCGGGCATCCTCAACACCTGGAAGCACTTTGCGGTGCCGGCGGCCTCGCCGGTGTTGCTCAACGTGGCGGTGATCGCTGCGGCCTGGTGGCTGTCGCCCTGGTTCAAGCGCTGGGGTATCGAACCCATTTATTCACTGGCGGCCGGCGTGATGCTGGGCGGGGTGTTGCAGCTCGCGGTGCAGCTGCCGGCGCTCAGGCGCATCGGCGTGTTGCCGCGCATTGGCCTGACCTGGCCGAAGCTGCGCGAGGCGTGGCACCACCCCGGCGTGCACCTGGTGCTGAAACAAATGGCGCCAGCGCTGCTGGGCGTGTCGGTGGCGCAGCTCTCGCTGATGATCAACACCCACATCGCTTCGTACGTTGGTGTGGGCGCGGTGTCGTGGCTTACCTACGCCGACCGCTTGATGGAGTTCCCCACCGGTTTGCTGGGCGTGGCGCTCGGGGTAGTGCTGATCCCGCAACTCTCGGCCGCGCAGGGCAAGGGCGACAGCGCCGAGTACTCGGCCATGCTCGACTGGGGCCTGCGTCTGGTGATGCTGCTGGCGCTGCCTTGTGCCGTGGCCTTGCTGGTGTTCGCCCAGCCGCTGGTCGCCGTGCTGTACCAGCGCGGCGCCTTCACCGCCGTCGACGTGCTGCAAACCGAGCGGGCCCTGATGGCCTATGGCGTGGGCTTGATGGGCCTGATCGCCATCAAGGTGCTGGCGCCCGGTTTTTATGCGCGACTGGACGTGCGCACGCCGGTGAAGATTGCCGTCTCGGTGCTGGTGATGACGCAGCTGCTCAATCTTGCGCTGGTGCCGTGGTTGGGCCACGCGGGTCTGGCACTGTCGATCAGCCTGGGCGCCATGATCAATTCCACCTGGCTTTTCATCGGCCTGAAACGCTCTGGCGCTTACCGGCCGTCGCCGGGCTGGGGTGCTTTCGCGCTGCGCGTGTTGCTGGCCTGCACGGTGCTCGGCGCCTTTTTGGCCTGGGCCGCGCAGGCCGTGCCGTGGATCGCCATGCACACACGCGATGCACAGCGCGTCGGTTTGATGGCCGCCTGCCTGGCCGCCGGGGTCGGGTTGTATTTCGCCACCTTGCTGGCCTCGGGGCTGAAGTTCCGCCAGTTCATGCGACGCGGATAATCTCCCGCCATGCCCAGCCGCATGCAGTTTTCTGCCCCCACACCGCTTGAATATTTCGCCACGCTGGTGGCCGAAGACGAAAGCCTGTCCCTGGTCGAAGCGGCCGTCGCCATCGCGCAAGACGAAGACCCGCAGCTCGACACGCAGGCCGTGCTGTCCAAGATCGACAGCCTGGTCGACCGTTTGAAGCGTCGTGTGCCGGCCGATGCCGGGCTGCGCCAGCGCTTGCGCACGCTGAACCACTTCTTCTTTCAGGAGCTGGGGTTTGCGGGCAACGTCAACAACTACTACGACCCGGGCAACAGCCTCTTGAGCACGGTGCTCGAAACACGGCGGGGCATTCCCATCACGCTCGCCGTGCTCTACATCGAGCTGGCCACGCAGATCGGCCTGACGGCACGCGGTGTGTCCTTCCCGGGGCACTTTCTGGTCAAGCTGAAATTGTCCGAAGGCGAGATGGTGATCGACCCCTTCAGCGGCCACTCGCTGTCGCGCGAGCAGCTCGACGAGTTGCTCACGCCTTACCGACGCAGCCAGGGCCTGACGGGCGACTTCGACGTGCCGTTGGGGCTCTTCTTGCAAGCCGCAACGCCGCGTGACGTGCTGGCGCGCATGTTGCGCAACCTGAAAGAAATCCACCGCGCGGCCGCCGACTGGCCGCGCCAGCTGGCGGTGCTGAACCGGCTGGTGATCTTGCTGCCGCAAGCCTGGGAAGAGCGGCGCGACCGCGGCCTGGTGCAAGCCGAGCTGGGAGCGCTGGAGGCCGCTGCGCTCGACCTGGCCGAGTACCTTTCGCACGCGCCCCAGGCCGGCGACCGGGTCGCCATCGGCGAGCGGCTGCTGGCATTGCGAGAGCACGGTTCGGGGCGCTTTCATTGAGCTGTATGTCCGGCCAGCACCCCGTCTGCTGCCCTTAGAATTTGCCCCTTCGTGAGTGCCGCCCTCGCGGCCTGCGCCACCCTTGCGAGCTTTGATGCAACTCACCCCCGCCCAACGCCAAACCCTTTCCTGGCTCCTGATCGCCCTGGCTGGCGTGCTGCTGGTGTGGCTGTTGTCGCCGGTGCTGACACCCTTCCTGATTGCCGGTGTCTTGGCCTACATGCTGCTGCCGCCGGTCGAGCGTCTGGTCAGGCGGCGTGTGCCGCGCGTGGTGGCCGTGACCGTGGTCGAGGTGCTGGCCTTCGTGGTCATGCTGGCGGTGCTGCTGTTGATCGTGCCCATCATCTCGAAAGAGCTGCCGCTGTTGCGCGAGCAATTGCCGCTGCTGGCGGAGAAGCTTAACACCACGGTGTCGCCGTGGCTCGCACAGTTCGGCATCACGGTTTCGCTCGACGGCGCAAGCATCAAGGCCTTTGTCGTCAAGTACCTCGGTGCGAATGTCGAAGACGGCCTGGCTGCCGCCCTCAGCTCGGCGCGCATCGGTGGCAGCTTTGTGCTGGCGCTGATCGGCAACGCTGTGCTGATCCCGGCGGTGCTGTTCTACCTGCTGATGGACTGGCCGCAGCTGTCGAAGCGCCTGCAACACCTGGTGCCGCCGCGCCTGCGCGACAGTGTCGACAGCTTCGTCAGCGAGAGCGACACCATGCTGGGCCAATACCTGCGTGGCCAGCTTCTGGTGATGGTGATCCTGGCGGTGTACTACAGCGTGGGCCTGGCCTTGTTCGGCTTCGATCTGGCGGTGCCGGTGGGTGTGTTCACCGGCCTCGCGGTGTTTATCCCCTATCTTGGGTTTGGCCTGGGCATGGTGCTCGCGCTGCTGGCGGGCGTGCTGCAGTTCGCAAGCTGGTATGGGCTGGTGGCGGTGGCCGTGGTCTATGGCATCGGGCAGGTGGTGGAAAGTTTCTTCCTCACGCCGCGCCTGGTGGGCGAGCGCATCGGCATCAACCCGCTGACCGTGATCTTCGCGCTGCTGGCCTTCGGCCACCTGGCCGGCTTTGTGGGCGTGTTGATTGCCCTGCCGGTGTGCGCCGTGCTGGTGGTCGCCGCCGGCCGCCTGCACAAGCTGTACGTCGAGAGCAAGCTGTACCGCGGATGAGACAGATCCCCCTGGCCATTGGCAATGAGCCGCTGCGCTCATTCGAGAGCTTCGTTGCCGGTACGAATGCGCCGGCGGTGGCGCACCTGCGCGGTGTGCTCCGGCAGGCCGCACCGGTTTACCTGTGGGGGCCCTCGGGTGTTGGCAAGACGCACTTGCTGCATGCCCTGGCCAGCCATGTGCAGCAGCTGGGCGGGCGGGCCAGCTGGTTCAGCGCTTCGGAGCCCGCACCGTGGCAGTTTGAAGAAAGCGACATGTTGATCGTGTTCGACGATTGCGACCGCTTCGATGAGACCCAGCAGCACGCCGCCTTTGCGCTCTTTGTCGAAGCCACCACGCACGGCATTCCGGTGGCGGCCGCGGGCTGCGTGCCGCCGGTCGACCTGCCCTTGCGCGATGACCTGCGCAGCCGCCTCGGCTGGGGCCACGTGTTCGCTCTGGCGCCCTTGACTGAGCCCGAAGCCCGCGCCGCGCTGCGCCGCGAGGCCGACCGACGCGGGCTGTTTCTTTCCGACGACGTGATGGACTACCTGCTGACGCGCTTTGCGCGCGACCTCAAGCACCTGATGTCGGTGCTCGACCGGCTCGACGAATTTTCCCTGGTGCACAAGCGCGCGATCACTGTGCCGCTGCTCAAGCAGATGCTGGCCGAGGAGCAGGCCAAGCCATGAACCTGTGCTTGTTTGACCTCGACGACACGCTCTTGCCACTCGACTCCGACCACGCATGGGGCCGCTTCGTGGTGCGCCAGGGCTGGGTCGACGCCGCCGAGTTCGCGCGCCGCAACGACCTGTTTTACGAGCAGTACAAGGCCGGCACGCTCGACATCCACGCCTACGTCGAGTTCGCCACCCGCCCTTGGCGCGACAGGCCGGCGGGCGAGATGCAGGCGGCCCACGCCCGCTTCATGCAAGAAGCCATCACGCCGCTGCACCCGGCGGCCGTTGACCTGGTGCGTCACCACCAGCAGCAGGGCGACCTGGTGGCCATCGTGACCGCCACCAACGAGTTCGTCACCGCGCCCATCGCCCTGGCCTTCGGTGTGACCCATCTGCTGGCCGTCCAGCTCGAAAAGGGGGCGGCGGGTAACATCACGGGCCGAATTGATGGGATCCCGTCGTTTCGAGAAGGCAAGACGGTGCGCACCCAGCAGTGGCTGGGGAGCCTTGGCCACCGGCTGCAGGACTTCGAGCGCATCAGCGTCTACAGCGATTCGGCAAACGATCTGCCCCTGCTCGAACTGGCAAGCGATCCCGTGGCAACCAACCCTTCTGCTCCGCTCGAAGCGATCGCCCGCGAGCGGGGCTGGCGCATTCTTCGGCTGTTCAACTGATGATCAAAAAGTTCATAGAAAAACTGCTGGGCAAGACCAGCACGGCCAAGCCCACCATCCCCAAGGGCAAGCGCGTCGAGGTGCCGCTGTCCGAGCACAACATCGACTTGAAGCTGGTCGATGACAACGCCATCCGCGTAGTCAAGACCCTGGCCGACGCCGGCTACGAGGCCTACATCGTGGGCGGTGCGGTGCGTGATTTGCTGGTCGGCCTGCGCCCCAAAGACTTCGACGTGGCCACCAACGCCACGCCCGAGCAGGTCAAGGGCCTGTTCCGGCGTGCCTTCATCATCGGCCGGCGCTTTCGCATCGTGCACGTGGTGTATGGGCGGGGGCGCGAGCATGAAGTGATCGAGGTGTCGACCTTCCGCGCGGTGATGGACTCGGCCGTTGCCGACCCCGTGGCCGGCAACGAAAAGACCTCCAAGAGCGAGCTCGCCGGCAAGACCCACGTGGTCGACGCCGCCGGCCGCGTGTTGCGCGACAACGTCTGGGGCCCGCAGATCGAAGACGCGGCGCGGCGTGATTTCACCGTCAACGCGATGTACTACGACCCGCAAAAGCAGATCGTGGTCGACTACCACGGTGGCATCAAAGACGCCAAGAAGAAGGTGCTGCGCATGATCGGCGACCCGGTCACGCGCTACCGCGAAGACCCGGTGCGCATCATCCGTGTCATCCGCTTCGCGGCCAAGCTGGGCTTCAGCATCGACCCCAAGACCCGTGCGCCGATCCAGGAGATGGCCGCGTTGCTTGAGAGCGTGCCGGCCTCGCGCACCTTTGACGAAATGATCAAGCTGCTGCAGACCGGCCACGCGCTCTCCAGCATCGAAGAGCTGCGCAAGCAGGGGCTGGTCGGCGCACGCACCGGCGTGTTCCCGATTCTTGATGTCGTGCACGACGACGCGAAGAAGCACCCCGAGCGGGCCAAGTTCGTGCAGCTCGCGCTGGCCGACACCGACCGCCGTGTGGGCGAAGGCAAGCCGGTGGCGCCCAGTTTCATGCTGGCCTGCATGCTGTGGCACGACGTGCTCGACGGCTGGGGCAAGCTCAAGAAGCGTGGCGAAGCGCCGTTCCCCGCTCTGCAGCAGGCGGTGGATTCGGTGTTCGATGCACGCATCGGCGACATCTCCGGCCGCGGCAAGCTGGGCGCTGACATGCGCGAGATCTGGCTCATGCAAACGCGCTTCGAGCGTCGCACAGGGCAGGGGCCTTTGACGCTGGTGGAGCAGCCGCGTTTCCGCGCCGGGTTCGACTTCCTGCGCTTGCGCGCCGACGCCGGCGAAATCGAGGCCGAACTGGGCGAGTGGTGGGAAACCTTCTCCCTGGCCGATGAGCACAAGCGGGCCAGCATGCTGGAGCAGGCGCGTTCGCACGACGCATCACGTCGCCGCACGCCCTCGGCGTCGCATGCACCCGAGCCGGCGGAACCCGCCGAAGAAAGTGGCAGCAGTGACGCGCCCCGAAAGCGCCGCCGCCGTCGCCGCAAGCCGGGTGGGGCTGACGCTGGCGCCTCGTCGAGCGAGCCGCAGTAAGGCGGTGATGGCCGGGGCGCCCGTGCTGGCCTACGTGGGTCTGGGTGCCAACCTTGGCGACACGGTCGCAGCGCTCAAGAGCGCGCTGCTGGCCTTGAGCTTGTTGCCCGGTACGCAGCTTCAGCGCGCATCGTCGTTTTACCGAACGGCGCCCATCGACTCGCACGGACCCGACTATTTGAACGCGGTGGCGGCAATTCACACCACGCTGGCGCCCGACGACTTGCTGACCCACCTGCAACACATCGAGCAAGCCG
>NZ_JANOCG010000487.1:0-3087 GCF_031412075.1 Rhizobacter sp. | reverse complement strand
TCGTAGGGCGAGAGCCCCGCGAGGTCTTGCCCGTTGAGGATGATCTTGCCCGAGGTCGGCGTCTCGAAGCCGGCCAGCATGCGCAGGAGCGTGGTCTTGCCGCAGCCCGAGGAGCCGAGCAGGGCGAAGATCTCTCCCTTGGCGATGTCGATGCTGACGTTGTTGACGGCCTTGTAGCCGCTGAAATCCTTGACGACGTCGCAGATCTGGAGAAATGCGGAAGCGTTTGCAGTCGTCGGCATCGTCGCCGCGCTCATCTCTTTCTGCATCACAGCCCGGTCTTGAACGAGGTGTAGGTGCGCGTCATCAGGCGACGCAGGTCGTTGGCAATCGCGTCAGGCGCCGACATCTTCTTCATCTCGGCCTCGGGCGGGAACACGGTCGGGTTGTTCGCCACTTCGGGCTTGATGAGCTTCTTCGACTCCTTGTTGGCGTTGGCGTAGAACACCTTGTTGGTGAGGGCCGCACTCACCTCGGGGCGAAGCATGTAGTTGATGAACTTGTGCGCATTGTTTGGGTGCGCCGCGTCGGTCGGGATGACCATCACGTCGAAGAACAGCAGGCCGCCGGTCTTGGGCAGCAAGGCTTCGATCTTCTGGCCGGTCTTGCCGTCGATGGCGCGCTGGCGGGCGATGTTGATGTCACCCGACCAGCCGAGCGCCAGGCAGATGGAGCCGCTGGCCATGTCGTTGATGTAGCCCGACGAGCTGAACAAGGTGACATGCGGGCGGATGCTCTTGAGCAGGTTGGACGCGGCGGTGTAGTCAGACGCGGTCTTGCTGTAAGCCGGCTTGCCCAGGTAGTACAAGGCGGCAGGCACCACTTCGGTGGGAGAGTCGAGGAAGGACACGCCGCAGCTCTTGAGCTTGCTGATGTACTCGGGCTTGAAGACCAGGTCCCAAGCGTTGTCGGGCATGGGGGTGCTGCCGAGCGCCGCCTTCACCTTGTCGACGTTGATGCCGACCGTGGTGTAGCCCCACAACCAGTTGACCATGTACTGGTTGCCCGGGTCGAGCTTGGCGAGCTGGGCCTGCACGTCGGGGTCGAGGTTCTTGTAGTTGGGCACTTGCGCGCGGTCGATCTTGCGCAGTAGGCCGCCGTCAACCTGCAGCTTGGCCCAGTGCGACGAGGGGACGACGATGTCATAGCCCGTCTTGCCGGCCACCAGCTTGGCGTGGACGATCTCGTTGTTGTCGAAGTTGTCGTACCGGACCTTGATGCCGGTCTCTTTTTCGAAGTTCTTGATCGTGTCTTCAGCGATGTAGTCCGACCAGTTGTAGATGTTCAGAACCTTTTCTTCTTCCTGGGCCGCCGCAGGCGCTGCCCACAGAACAGCGGTTGCGGAAAGAGCCAAACCCAGAGCGCCGAACACCTGCTTCATTGCCTTCTCCTTCATGTTGAGACCTCGATCAAACTGCGCCAGTCTAGGCAGCGCGTTGTGCCTCGGCTGTACAGGCAAACCCCGTGCCACACGCGTCATTTCTACAGCCAGCCATTTTGCTTCAGCTCTGCTTGTGTCAAATCGAGACACTTGCGGATGAGCGCCGCCATCTCGTCGATCTGGGCGAGTGTCATGACCAGCGGCGGCGCAATGATCATGCGGTCGCCGACCGCGCGCATGATCAGGCCGTTGCCGAAGCAGTGGGCCCGGCAGAGCATGCCTACAGCAAGCTCGCTGTCGAAGGTTTCGAGCGTGGCCTTGTTCTTGACGATCTGCAATGCGCCCATCAGGCCGCAGGTCTGGGCCTCGCCGATCAAGGGGTGTTCGCCCAGCTCGGCAAACTTCTTGGCGAGGTAGGGGCCGAGTTCTTCGCGCACTCGCTCCACCAGACGTTCACGCTGGATGAACTTGATGTTGGCCACGGCCACGGCGCAGGCCACCGGGTGGCCGGAGTAGGTGTAGCCGTGGTTGAACTCGCCGCCCTTGTCGATGAGCACACGCGCGACACGCTCGCCCACCATCACGCCGCCAAGCGGGATGTAGCCCGAGCTCACGCCCTTGGCGAAGGTCATCAGGTCAGGCTTGAAGCCGAGGGTTTCACAGCCGAACCAGTTGCCGGTGCGGCCAAAACCGGTGATGACCTCGTCGGCGATGAGCAGGATGCCGTGCTTGTCGCAGATGCGCTGGATCTCGGGCCAGTAGGTGGCAGGCGGCACGATCACGCCGCCGGCACCCTGGATCGGCTCGCCGATGAAGGCGGCCACCTTGTCGGCGCCGAGCTCGAGGATCTTGGCTTCGAGCGCACGCGCCGCCTTGAGACCGAACTCGTCTCGGCTCAAGGTGCGGTCGCTCTCGAACCAGAACGGTTGTTCGATGTGCACGATGCCAGGGATGGGCAGCCCACCTTGTTCGTGCATGCCGCTCATGCCGCCGAGCGATGCACCTGCCATGGTGGAGAAGTGGTACGCGTTGTGGCGGATGATGATCACGCTCCGCTGCGGCTGGCCTTGCAAGTCCCAGTAGCGGCGCACCATGCGCACGATGGTGTCGTTGGCCTCCGAGCCCGAACCGGCGAAGAACACGTGCTTGAACTGCGGCGGGGTGACCTGTGCCAGCAGCTCGGCCAGCTCGATCGCCGGTGGCGTGGCGGTCTGGAAGAAGGAGTTGTAGAAGGGCAGGGTCTTGAGCTGGTTCGTGGCCGCGTCGATCAACGCCTGCTGGCCGTAACCGACGTTCACGCACCACAGGCCCGACATCGCATCGAGGATCTTGTGGCCCTCGCTGTCCCAGAGGTAGATGTTGTCGGCCTTGGTGATGACGCGCGAGCCTTTCTTGGCAAGCGACTTGAAATCGGTGAAGGGGTGGAGGTAGTGCGCCGCGTCGGCGGCTTGCCAGTCTTGGGTGGTTCTTGTGTTCATGATGGTTGGGGAGTGTCCGTTCGCCCTGAGCCTGTCGAAGGGTGCGCCGTGC
The DNA here is from genome assembly GCF_031412075.1 of Rhizobacter sp. GTDB lineage: Bacteria > Pseudomonadota > Gammaproteobacteria > Burkholderiales > Burkholderiaceae_C > Rhizobacter. Next base: position 176 of record NZ_JANOCG010000487.1, on the reverse strand, counting down.
ACCATGCCGGCTTCGACAGGCTCAGCCCGAACGGAGCAGCAGCGGCATGCTTTCTATACATGCAGCAGCAGGTGCTCGCGCTCCCACGGCGAAATGACCTTCATGAACTCGTCGTGCTCGATTTCCTTGACCTCGGAGTACACGGTGATGAACTCCTTGCCGAGCATGTCGTGCAG
>NZ_JANOCG010000486.1:0-6368 GCF_031412075.1 Rhizobacter sp. | reverse complement strand
ACCAGCATCACATCCACCAGCGGGGTCGTGTTGATGCTCGCCACCACCTCGTCTTCGTCGCCGACGGGGGCGCCTACGTTCATCGCCATGCTGTGTCTCCTGGCCGCTCAGCGCGCTGCCTTGGCGGCACCGAGCAGCACGCCGTGCAGGTCGGCACCGAAGCTGCGCACCGATTCCATCGTGGTCTTGTTGCGGCGAACCAGCCAGTTGTAGCCCAGCACCGCCGGCACAGCCACCGCCAGGCCAATGGCCGTCATCAGCAGCGATTCGCCGACCGGGCCGGCCACCTTGTCGATCGACGCCTGGCCGGCGACACCGATGGCGGTCAACGCATTCAAGATGCCCCACACGGTGCCGAACAGGCCGACAAAAGGTGCCGTGGAACCTACCGTGGCCAGCACCGCCAGGCCGTCCTGCAGGCGGCTTTGCACACTCTCGATGGCGCGCTGCACGCTCATGCCGACCCAGGTGTTGCGGTCGATGTTGGCGGTGAGCTCGCCCGCGTGATCCTTGCCGGCATCAATGGCCGTCTCGGCGATGAAGCGGAACGCGCCGCCCTGCGGCAAGGTGTCGACCCCGGCGCTGAGGCTGGCCGACTTGAAGAAGCTCAGTCGCGCCTTCCGCGCCTGAGCCGCGATCTTGAAACTTTCGTACAGCTTGGTGACGAGGATGTACCAGCTCGCCGCACTCATGATCACCAGGATGATCAAGGTGCCGCGCGCCACCACGTCGCCCTGGGCCCAGAGGTGCTTCAGGTCATACGGGTTCTCGACGGTTTCCTTGGTCATGGCGCCCGCTGCAGGCGCGGCCACGATGGCGGGCTCAGCGGCCGGTGCGCTGGCGGGCACCTGTGCCCATGCAGGCGCAGCCAGCGCCGCGCCGGCGGCCAGCAGGGTCGTCGCGAGAAGACGGTTGAATTGCTTGAAGAGAGACATGCTGTTTTCCCAATGGATGAAAGTCAATGACCGCGTCACTGCGTGTTGAAAACGAGGGGCACCTGCACACCGGCAATCTCTTGCGGCTGTGCGGTGCACTTGAACTGCGCCACCGTCTCCAGGCTGTGCCGGTTGAACACCCGGTGGGTCGAGCGCAGGATCGTGGCGTTCTTCACCTGGCCGTCGGTGCCGATGCTGAAAGACACCAGCACCTCGCCCGCATCGATCTGCGCCTTCAAGGCCTCGCGTGGGTAGCCGGCGGCCTGCATCACCTGCTTGTAGCCGGGGCAGCTCACGCCGACCGAAGGCGCTGCGGGCGCAGCCGGTGCCGGCGCGGCAGCGGGCGCCATCGGTGTCACCACGGTCGTGGGCGGCGCTTCGGCCGCGGCCGTGATGGTGGGCTGCGCCTGCTGCGGCGCCGCCACCTGCACCTCGGGCGGCGGGATGAAGGGCGGCGGGGGCGCATCCAGCTTCGGGGGCGGCTGCACCGCCACCTCGGGCGGCGGTGGCGGTTTGACGATCTCTTCGATCACCCGTGTGTCGATGGGGGCGCGCACCACATCGACCACCTTGCGGGCCAGGCCGCTCATCAGGGCGTAGACCAGGGCGGCGTGGAACAGCACGACAAAACCCACGCCAAGCAGGTTGCGGCGAGGGTCGGCCTGGGCGCGTGAAAAATCCATGCTTCGAAAACTCCGGCAGACTGGGTGGCAGGCCGAAGTACCACCGGCCTATAAAACAAAACCAGTCTAGTACCAGTAATACCAATATGTCAATTGGTATGTCATCTGAAGAAGGTGTTCCAAAACAATGGGTTGGCCTGACGGTCGTGAGCAAGCCACGGCCGGCACGCCGCTTTCCGGCCGCTCACCGGCGTCGCATCAGCAAGTTCAATACCAATCAAAGGCCAGCTAGGCGAGCCAGTTGATGGCGCCTCCTCGCGTGGCGAGGAAGGCATTGGCCGCCCCGAAGTGGCCATTGCCGATGAAGGGCACCGGCGGGCGCCGGGCCGACAGCGGCGAGGGGTGGTTGGACTTGAGCGCCAGGGTGTCTTGCGGCACCCCGGCATGGGCTGCGATCAGCGGCTCGAAGCGTTGCGCGTGCGCGCCCCAGAGCAGGTAGACACAGGGCTTCGAACGTGACGCAACGGCTTGCAGCAGGCGTTCGGTCAGGCCTTCCCAGCCCTTGCCGGCGTGGCTGGCGGCGGCGCCATCTTCCACCGTCAGCGTGGTGTTGAGCAGCAGCACACCCTGCTTCGCCCAGGCCGAGAGGTCGGTGCGTGCCGGCGCGCGCCCGAACTCGCGCTGCAACTCGTTGAAGATGTTGCGCAGGCTCGGTGGCGTGCGTGTGCCGTCGGGCACTGAGAAGGCGAGGCCGTGGGCCTGGCCGGGGCCGTGGTACGGGTCTTGGCCGAGGATGACGACGCGCACCTGGTCGAGCGGCGTGAGGTCCAGCGCGCGGAGCACCTGCGCGGGGTACACCGTGGCGCCTGCCGCGACACGCGTGTCCACGTGCGCGATCAAGGCCCGAGCGGCCGGGGTCTGGCGCCACGCATCGACCACCGGGTGCCACGCAGCCGGCACCTCGTCGAACAGGCGCGCCAGCGGTTGGGCGAGCGAACTCACTGGAACAGATCAGCGAGCGCGGCGCCCGGGTCCGGTGCACGCATGAAGGCCTCGCCGACGAGGAAGGCGTGCACGTCGGCCGAGCGCATGCGCTGCACGTCGGCGCGGCCGAGGATGCCGCTTTCGGTGACGAGCAGGCGATCGGTCGGCACGCGTGGCAACAGGCCGAGCGTGGTGGCTAGCGTCACCTCGAACGTGCGCAGGTTGCGGTTGTTGATGCCGAGCAGCGGTGTCTTCAACTTCAGCGCGCGGTCCAGTTCATCGCCGTCATGCACCTCGACCAGCACCGCCATGCCGAGCTCATGGGCCTGGGCTTCGAGGTCGGCCATCTGCTTGTCGTCGAGGCAAGCGGCGATCAGCAAGATGCAGTCGGCACCCATCGCACGCGCTTCGAACACCTGGTAGGCGTCGACCATGAAATCCTTGCGCAGCACCGGCAGCGCACAGGCCGCACGCGCTTGCTCCAGGTAAGCCGTGGCGCCCTGGAAAAACTGCACGTCGGTCAGCACGCTCAGGCAGGCCGCACCACCACGCTCGTAGCTCGCGGCAATCTCCGACGGCACAAAATGCTCACGCAGCACGCCCTTGCTGGGACTGGCCTTCTTCACCTCGGCGATCACTGCCGCGTGGCCGGCGGCGAGCTTGGCGCGCATCGCGCCAGCGAAGTCACGCACGTCGGTGCGCGCTTCGGCCTCGCGGCGCAATGACGCCAGGTCACGTTTCACCCGCGCCGCTGCGATCTCTTCGCGCTTGACCGCAACGATCTTGTCGAGGATGTTGCTCATGTTCAGGCGGCCTTGAACTGCTGCGTGGCCGCGACGAACTGGCTGAGCTTTTTCATCGCGCCACCCGAGGCCACCGCTTCACGGGCTCGCTTCACACCTTCGCCGACCGACGACGCCACATTGGCGCAATAGAGCGCCGCGCCGGCGTTGAGCAGCACGATGTCGCGCGTCGGCCCGTCTTCATTCGCAAAGGCGCGCTGAATGCATTGCACCGACTCGGCCTTGTTGGCGACCTTGAGCACACGCGTGTCGTAGACCGGCATGCCGAAGTCGCTCGGGTGCACCACGTACTCGCGCACCTCGCCGTTCTTCAGCTCACCGACCAGCGTCTCGCCAGAGAGCGAAATCTCGTCCATGCCATTCATGCCATAGACCACCATCACATGCTCCGAGCCCAGGCGCTGCAGCACGCGCACCTGGATGCCCACCAGGTCGGCATGGAACACGCCCATCAGCTGGTTGGGCGCGCCAGCCGGGTTGGTGAGCGGGCCCAGGATGTTGAAGAAGGTGCGCACGCCCATCTCCTTGCGCACCGGGCCGGCGTGTTTCATCGACGCATGATGGTTGGGCGCAAACATGAAGCCGATGTTCGTTTGCTCCAGGCACTGCGCCACCTGCTCGGAGTTCAAGTTGACGTTGGCGCCAAAGGCTTCGAGCACGTCGGCGCTGCCGGTGCTCGACGACACGCTGCGCCCGCCATGCTTGGCCACACGCGCGCCCGCGGCAGCGGCCACGAACATCGCGGCGGTGGAGATGTTGAAGGTCTGTGCTGCATCGCCGCCGGTGCCACACAGGTCGACCAGGTTTGTCTTGTCGGCGATGGCCACCGGTGTGGCGAACTCGCGCATCACCTGCGCAGCGGCGGCGATCTCGCCGATGGTTTCCTTCTTGACCCGCAGGCCCATCGCAAAGGCCGCGATCATCACCGGCGACATCTCGCCACTCATGATGCGGCGCATCAGCGTCAGCATCTCGTCGTGAAAGATCTCGCGGTGGTCGATGACGCGAGCCAGGGCTTCGGTGTTGGTGATGGTCATGGCAGGCTCAGGCGTTGAAGTGCTCGCGCACGGCGGAGATGGTGCGGTCGATGCCGGCGGCATCGACGTCGAGGTGGGTGACGAAGCGCAAGCGGTACAGGCCCGTGCTCAGGATGCCGCGCGACTTGAGGTGCGCCAGCAAGGCGGCCGCACGCTCGGGCGCCACGTCGACGAACACCATGTTGGTTTCGGGGGGCTCGACCGTCAGGCCCGCGATGCCCTGCAGGCCTTGCGCGAGTCGCCGGGCCAGGGCGTGGTCTTCGGCAAGGCGTTCGACGTGGTGGTCCAGCGCATGCAACGCGCCCGCTGCCAGCACGCCAGCCTGGCGCAGGCCGCCGCCCAGCATCTTGCGCCAGCGGTGCGCGCTCTTGATCAGCGCCTTGGAGCCGCACAGGGCCGAGCCGACCGGCGCGCCCAGGCCCTTGGAAAAGCACACCGACACCGAATCGACATGCCGAGTGAGCTCGTGCACCGGCACGCCCAAAGCCGCCGCGGCGTTGAAGACCCGCGCGCCATCGAGGTGGGTGGCCAGGCCGCGGCTGCGGGCCAGTGCGGTCGCGTCGGCCATGTAGGCGAGCGACAGCGCCCGGCCGCCCAGGGTGTTTTCCAGGCAGAGCAGACGGCTCTTGGCAAAGTGCGCGTCGTCGGGCTTGATGGCGGCCTCGATGTCGGCCAGCGCGAGCGTGCCGTCGCTCTGGTGCTCGAGCGGCTGCGGCTGCACGCTGCCCAGCACCGCCGCACCGCCGGCTTCCCAGCGGTAGGTGTGGTGCATCTGGCCGACGATGTACTCGTCGCCACGGCCGCAGTGCGACATGATCGCCGCCAGGTTGCTCTGCGTGCCACTGGTGACGAAGAGCGCGGCCTCCTTGCCGGTGAGCGCGGCCATGCGCTCTTGCAGCGCGATGACGGTGGGGTCGTCGCCGAACACGTCGTCACCCACCTCGGCACGCGCCATCGCCTCGCGCATCGCCGCGGTGGGCCGGGTCACCGTGTCGCTGCGCAAGTCCACTGTCTTCATGGCCGCAGATCCAGAAAGTTCTTCAACATCGCATGCCCGTGCTCGGTGAGGATGGACTCGGGATGGAACTGCACCCCTTCCAGCGGCGTCTTCGTGCCGGCCAGCGCGGTGTGGCGCACGCCCATGATCTCGTCGTCTTGCGAGGTCGAGGTGATCTCCAGCTCCTTGGGCAGCGAAGCACGTTCAATCACCAGCGAGTGGTAGCGGATGACGGTGAACTGCTCCGGCAGGTCGCTGTAGACCCCCCGCTTGTCGGTATGGATCACATCGGTCTTGCCGTGCATCTGCGTCTTGGCGCGGATGATCTTGCCGCCCAGCGCGGCGCCGATGGCCTGGTGGCCCAGGCACACGCCGAGGATGGGCAGCTTGCCGGTGAAGTGCTTGATGCTGTCCACGCAGATGCCGGCTTCGGCGGGGGAGCACGGGCCGGGTGAGAGCACCAGCTTGGCGGGCTTCAATTCGGCAATGCCTTCGAGGGTGATCTCGTCGTTGCGGAACACGCGCACGTCTTCACCCAGCTCGGCGAAGTACTGCACGAGGTTGAACGTGAAGCTGTCGTAGTTGTCGATCATGAGCAGCATTTAGAAGCCCTCCTCGACGAGTTCGGCAGCACGAAGCAGCGCACGCGCCTTCGCCTCGGTTTCCCGCCACTCCATCTCGGGCACCGAATCGGCAACCACGCCGGCGGCCGCCTGGACGTACAGCACCTGGTCCTTGACGATGCCGGTGCGGATGGCGATGGCCACGTCCATGTCGCCAGCGAAGCTCAGGTAGCCGCAGGCGCCGCCATAGATGCCGCGCTTGACCGGCTCGAGCTCGTCGATGATCTGCATCGCGCGCACCTTGGGCGCACCGGTCAGCGTGCCGGCGGGGAAGGTGGCGCGCAGCACGTCGAGGTTGCTGGTGCCGGGCTTGAGCAGGCCTTCGACGTTGCTGACGATGTGCATGACGTGGCTGTAGCGCTCGAT
>NZ_JANOCG010000485.1:0-4172 GCF_031412075.1 Rhizobacter sp. | reverse complement strand
CGATCGAGGACGTGTTCGCCAGCTTCGAGGACCGTCCGGTCGCCAGCGCCTCGATCGCGCAGGTGCATTTCGCGGTGCTCAAGGACGGCCGCGAGGTCGCGGTCAAGGTGCTGCGCCCCGGCATGCTGGCGGTGATCGACGACGACCTGTCGCTTTTGCGCACGCTGGCCCGCTGGGTCGAACGACTGTCGGCCGATGGCAAGCGCCTGAAGCCGCGCGAAGTGGTGGCCGAGTTCGACAACTACCTGCACGACGAGCTGGATCTGGTGCGCGAAGCGGCCAACGCCGCGCAGCTGCGGCGCAACATGAGCGGCCTGAACCTGATCATGGTGCCCGAGATGGTCTGGGACCTGTGCACCCAGAGCGTGATCGTGATGGAGCGCATGAAGGGCGTGCCCATCAGCCAGACGCAGCGGCTTCGCGACGCGGGCGTCGACATCCCCAAGCTGGCGCGCGACGGTGTGACCATCTTCTTCACCCAGGTGTTTCGCGACGGCTTCTTTCACGCCGACATGCACCCCGGCAACATCCAGGTGAGCCTGGCGCCCGCCACCTTCGGGCGCTACATCGCACTCGACTTCGGCATCGTGGGCACGCTCACCGAGTTCGACAAGGAATACCTGGCGCAGAACTTCATCGCGTTCTTCCGGCGTGATTACAAGCGGGTGGCCGAATTGCACGTCGAGTCGGGCTGGGTCCCGCCGACAACCCGCATCGACGAGCTGGAGGGTGCCATCCGCGCCGTCTGCGAGCCGCATTTCGACCGCCCGCTCAAGGACATCTCGCTGGGCCAGGTGCTGTTGAGGCTGTTCCAGACCTCGCGCCGCTTCAACGTCGAGATCCAGCCGCAGCTGGTGCTGCTGCAAAAGACGCTGCTCAACGTGGAAGGGTTGGGTCGCCAGCTCGACCCCGAGCTCGACCTCTGGAACACCGCCAAGCCCTTTCTCGAACGTTGGATGAACGAGCAGGTGGGGTGGCGCGGCCTGGTCGAGCGGCTCAAGAAAGAGGCGCCGCACTATGCCCAGCTGTTGCCCGAGCTGCCCCGGCTCGTGCACCAGGCGCTGCAGCCGAGCCGCAACGGCCTCGAACCGCAGCTGCTTCAGGCGCTGCTCGCCGAGCAGCGCCGCACCAATCGCCTGCTGCGCTCGGTGCTGTGGGTCGGCGTGGGTTTTGTGCTGGGCCTGGTGACGACGATGGTCCTGCTGCGACCCAATTACTGAACCACTAGCGGTTGGCCTTGAAGGTGGTGAAGGTGCGGGTCTGCACGCGGCGGATGTCTTGCGGCAGGCTGTCGGGCGCGGTCATGCCGGCCAGGTCTTTGGGGCTGAGGAAGATCGACTTGTTCTCGGCCACGTCCTTGGCCACGAACTTCAGCGAGGCCTTGTTCGGGTTGGCATAGAACACCTTGTTGGTCAGCGAGGCATGCACCTCTGGACGCATGATGTAGTTGATGAACAGGTGCGCGTTCTTCGGGTGCTTGGCATCGGCGGGGATTGCCATCGTGTCGAAGAACAGCGTCGAGCCGCTGGGCGGCACCAAGGCTTCGATGACATGACCGTTCTTGGCCTGCAGGGCGCGTGAGCGGGCGATGTTGATGTCGCCGGAGTAGCCCATCACGGCGCACAGCGCACCGCCGGCCAGCTCATCGATGTAGCCCGACGACGAGAAGCGGGTCACGTAAGGGCGCACCTTCTTCAGCATCTCGCCAGCGGCGGGGTAGTCGCCCGCAGTGCGGCTGAAGGCGGGCTTGCCCGCGTGCAGCATCGCCACCGGCAAAACTTCCGAGGCCGAGTCGAGGAAGTTGACGCCACAGCCCTTCAGCTTGGCGGCGTACTTGGGGTCGAACAGCAGCGACCAGGGGTTTTGCGGCATGGGCATGTCGCCCAGGGCCTTTTTCACCTTGTTGACGTTGATGCCCACGGTGACGTAGCCCCACAGCCAGTCGACCAGGTACTGGTTGCCCGGGTCGACCTTCGCCATCTGCTCGAGGATCGCCGGGTCGAGGTTGCCCCAGTTGGTGAGCAGCGAACGGTCGAGTTTGCGCAGCAGGTTGGCCTCGATCTGCTGCTTGGCAAAGTGCGCGCCCGGTACCACGATGTCGTAGCCCGTCTTCCCCGCCACCAGCTTGGTGTGCAGGATCTCGTTGCTGTCGTAGTTGTCGTAGTTGACCTTGATGCCGGTTTCTTTTTCGAAGTTCTTGATCGTGTCTTCGGCGATGTAGTCCGACCAGTTGTAGATGTTCAGGACCTTGGCCTCGGGCGCCGCGTCGGCGGCACGGGCTGTGCCGGCAACAGACAGCCCGAGCAGGAGGGTGCTGGCAATGGACACGAGGCGTTGGGCGGTGATGCGGATCACGTGAAGCTCCTTGTGGGTACGGTGGCGTGGTGAGCACCAATTATTCCAGAGGCTGTGGGGTCGTCCGACAAAACGACCGCGCCACGTATAATTGTGGGTTTTCCGTTTTGAATCAAAGGCTTAGCCATGCCCATCTACGCCTATCGGTGTGAGGCCTGCGGCCACGCCAAAGACGTGCTGCAGAAAATTTCGGACCCGGTGTTGACCGACTGCCCGGCCTGCGGTGTGCCGGCCTTCAAGAAACAGGTGACTGCAGCCGGATTCCAGCTCAAGGGCTCCGGCTGGTACGTGACCGATTTCCGCGGTGGTGCCACGGCTGCGGGCGAGCCCGCCAAGCCCGGTGATGCGGCCAAGCCCGACGCCTCGAACGCCGGCGCAGCAGCCCCCGCTGCCGCCCCTGCTGCATCGCCATCGCCAGCCCCGGCTGCCAGCACCCCTGCTCCGGCCCCAGCCCCGGCCACCGGCGGCTCGTCGTCGTCGGGTGGCCAGTAGCCCCGCATACCCAATCCAAGGAACTTTGTGAAGAAATATCTGATTGCCGGCTTGCTGGTGTGGCTGCCGCTGGCCATCACGATCTGGGTGCTGCACTCCGTGCTGGGCCTGATGGACGACGTGTTCGGCAGCATCCTGTCGGCCTCGCAGGCCGTGCTGCCCGAGGGCGCGCGCGAGTCGCTCGACGGCTTGCGCAAGATTCCCGGGTTGGGCGTGGTCGTGATGGTGGCGGGTGTGCTGCTCACGGGCATGTTCGCGGCCAACATGTTTGGCCAGTGGGCGCTGCGCCAGGGGCATGTGCTGCTCAATCACATCCCCATCGTCAAGTCGATCTACAGCTCGGTCAAACAGGTGTCGGACACCTTGTTCTCCAGCAGTGGCAACGCGTTTCGCGAAGCGGTGCTGGTGCAGTACCCGCGCCCGGGTTCGTGGACCATCGCGTTCGTGACCGGCAAGCCAGGCGGCGAGGCGGCCATCCACCTGTCGGGCGATTACGTGAGCCTGTACGTGCCCACCACCCCCAACCCGACCTCGGGCTTTTTTCTGATGGTGCCGCGCGCCGATGTGATCGCTTTGCAGATGAGCGTTGACGAGGCCCTGAAGTACGTCATCTCCATGGGTGTGGTGGCGCCGCCGGTTCTTCACGCGCCCGCCGAGCCACGAAATCAGCCCGGCTAGGCGGCCCGGCAACCGCCCAGCCCTGACGGCTTGAAACACGGCCTTGCAGCGCCTACCCCTTTGTCTTGACCGTGCTGGCGCGCCCCTGGCCGCCACCGCACAATCGCAACCCGATCCCGGAGTGAACCCATGAGAACAACCTACTGCGGCCTCGTCAGCGAAAAGCTGCTCGGCCAGACCGTCACCCTGATGGGCTGGGCCCACCGCCGCCGCGACCATGGCGGCGTGATCTTCATCGACCTGCGCGACCGTGAAGGCCTGGTGCAGATCGTCTGCGACCCCGACCGTGCCGAAACCTTCAAGGTGGCCGAAGACGTGCGCAACGAGTTCTGCCTCAAGGTCATCGGCAAGGTGCGCCCACGCCCCACCGGCACCGAGAACAGCAACCTCACCAGCGGCAAGATCGAAGTGCTGTGCCACGAGCTCGAGGTGCTGAACCCGAGCGTCACGCCGCCGTTCCAGATCGATGATGAAAACCTGTCGGAAACCACGCGCCTCACGCACCGCGTGCTCGACCTGCGCCGGCCCGCGATGCAGAAGAACATGATCCTGCGCTACCGCGTGGCGATGGAGGTGCGCAAGTTCCTGGATGCCAACGGCTTCATCGACATCGAAACACCCATGCTCACCAAGAGCACGCCCGAAGG
>NZ_JANOCG010000484.1:0-2131 GCF_031412075.1 Rhizobacter sp. | reverse complement strand
GGTGTGTCGCAAGACACGCCGCTCGCCGCGGCCTACACCAGCGCACGCACCATCCGCTTTGCCGACGGCCCCGACGAGGTTCACTTGAACGCCATCGGCAAGACGGAGCTGGCCAAGTACATGGCCCCCAAAACGAAGGCTTGAAAGCCCCACCCCACCCCGAGGCGCAACACCATGTCTGACCGTCACTTCGCCTTCTGGCCGGAACACGCGCCCCGCCACCTGCACGTGCCCGAGACCAACCTGTACTACAACGTCGAGGTCTCGGCGGCACGCTTCCCGAAGAAGCCGTTCCTGATCTTCTACGACACGCCGATCACCTTCTCGCAGTTCAAGCAAGAGACCGAAGACCTGGCGGGCTACCTGGAGCAGGTGTGTGGCGTGAAAAAGGGCGACCGCGTGTTGCTCTACATGCAAAACAGCCCGCAGTTCATGATCGGCTACTACGCCATCCTGCGGGCCAATGCGGTGGTGGTGCCGGTGAACCCGATGAACCTCACCGGCGAGCTCAAGCACTACGTGGCCGACGCCGACGCCAAGATGGCACTGGTCTCGCAGGAGTTGTACCCGCGCGTGAAGCCGCTGCTCAACCCGGGTGGTGACGAGAGCAGCCTCGACCACCTCATCGTGGCCGCCTACAGCGATTACCTGCGCCAACCGACCACCCTCAACGTGCCCGATTTTGTGGCCGCGCCGCGCGTGCGCATCGAAGGCGCGGGCGTCTCGATGTGGTCCGATGCGATGGCGCGCCAGCTCACGCCCGGCCCGCTCACCGCCGGCCCCGACGACCTGTGCGTGATGCCCTACACCTCGGGCACCACCGGCCACCCCAAGGGCTGCATGCACACCCACCGCACCACCATGTACAACACGGTGTCGGGCGGCGTGTGGGGCCAGGGCAACCAGGGCACGGTGTCGATGGCGGTGCTGCCGCTGTTCCACGTGACGGGCATGCAAGGCGCGATGAATGGCGTGCTCTTCGGTGGATCCACCGTCGTGCTGCTGCCGCGCTGGGACCGCGACGCCGCCGCCGAATGCGTGCAACGCTACCGCATCACCGGCCTCGGGCTGATCACCGCGATGGTGGTCGACTTCGTCTCCAACCCCAAGCTCGACCAGTACGACCTCTCGAGCCTGCGCCGCATCGGCGGCGGCGGCGCGGCCATGCCGCAGGCGGTGGCCGACATCCTGGAGAAAAAGCTCGGCCTCAAGTACGGCGAGGGCTACGGCATGTCCGAGACCAACGCCGCCACCCACATGAACCCGCCCGATCGCTCCAAGAAGCAGTGCCTGGGCGTGCCGGTGTTCGACGTCGACGCCCGCGTGGTCGACCCGAACACGCTGCAGGAGCTGCCCCCCGGCGAGACCGGCGAGATCATCGTCAGCGGCCCGCAGGTGATGGTGGGCTACTGGAAAAACCCCGACGCCACTCGCGACGCGTTTGTCGAGATCGACGGCAAACGTTTCCTGCGCACCGGCGACCTGGGGCAGACCGACGCCGAGGGCTACTTCTTCTTCGTCGACCGCCTGAAACGCATGATCAACGCGGCGGGCTTCAAGGTCTGGCCGGCCGAGGTGGAGGCGCTGCTGTACCAGCACCCTGCCGTTCAGGAGGCCTGCATCATTTCCGCCAAAGACGCCAAACGCGGCGAGACCGTCAAGGCCTTCGTGGTGCTCAAGAAAGACCAGGCCGGCCAGGTGAGCGAGCAAGAGATCATCGACTGGTCGCACGCCAACATGGCGGCCTACAAGATCCCGCGCATCGTCGAGTTTGTCGAGGCCTTGCCCAAGTCGGGCACGGGCAAGGTGATGTGGCGCGCGCTCCAGGAAAAAGAGAACGCGCGAGCCGCATCGGCCTGAGTCGGCTGGCGCAGGCACCGCGGAGGGCGGCTATGCTTGCGGGCCTTTCCCAGCCGGCCGCACGCGATGAGCAGATTCGATCCCAAGGCAATCGTCATCGGCGTTCTGTTGTCGCTGGCGCTCGACGTGCTGGTGGGCCTGGTGCTGCTGGCGGTGTTTGGCACCGAGCTCGACACCAGCCTGCCACCCGAACAACTGAGCGCCGCGCTCGAGGTGATCGCCCAGGGCTCGGGCTTCCTGCTGGCGGCGCTGCTGTTCAGCACCGCCACCA
>NZ_JANOCG010000483.1:0-2562 GCF_031412075.1 Rhizobacter sp. | reverse complement strand
TCGGGCACGCCCAGGCGCGTGAGGTGGCGCTTGAACACCCGGTCGAGCACGCCGATACCGAGGTAGCCCAACCACTCGTTGATGGCGTTGGGGAAGCGGAAGCAGCACATCTGCGGCGTGGCATCGAGATCTTCGCTTCGGCCTCCGGCGATGCCGACCTGGGGGTGGGCGATGAGGAAGTCGAGCAGGATGCGCAAGGCACCCGGCCGCACCAGTGTATCGGGGTTCAGCAGCAGGCAGAACTCGGCCGGCTGCGCCTCGGCCAGCATCTCGCGGATGGCGACGTTGTTGCCTGCCGCAAAGCCGCCATTGCTGGGCGCGCGGATCAGCCTGGCCCAGGCACCCCAGTGGTTCTGCGCAATGGCCTGCGCCACGCGGTCGGCCGAGTCATCGGGCGAGGCGTTGTCGACCACGATGACCCGTGCGCCCGGCACCGAGCTCAGCTCAGGCTCGATGGACCGAAGGCAATCGATCGTGAGGTCGGCTCCCTTCCACGCGACGATGGAAATGAGCAGTCGTCCGGGGCTGACCTCTGAACTCATGCGAGTGCGTTCACCCGGATCGCCATGTTGCCCGGCGGGTGGGTGTTCTCGTGCATCAGCTGGTGCGCGGTGCCCACTTCATCAAAGGCGAAGGTGCGCGACAGCGCCGGATCGACCTGGCCGGCAATCACCATGTCATTGAGCTCACCGCACTGCTCGGCGTTGGCGAAGTGCGAGCCTTGCAAACGTTTCTGGCGCATCCACAGGTAGCGCAGGTCCACATCGGCGTTGTAGCCAGTGGTGCCGGCGCAGATGACGATCATGCCGGCGTTGTCGCACAGCAGCACCGAGGTCGGGATGGTCGACTCGCCCGGGTGCTCAAGCACGATGCGCGGTCCCTGGCGCGAGCCGAGCACCTCGGACCACTTCTTGCGGAAGGCATTGGCGCCCTTCATCCACTCGGCGTAGCCTTCGGCATCGTTGGTGTCAGGCAGGCGGCCCCAGTGGGTGAAGGCCGGGTCGGTGCGGTTGATCACGCCCTTGGCACCGAGCTTGTAGCAGTGCTCCATGCGGCCCTCGGACGACACCACCGCGATCGGGATGCCGCCCTTGGCCTTGACGATCTGGATCGCCATCGAACCGAGGCCGCCCGAGCCACCCCAGATCAGCACCGGGTCACCTTCTTTCACGATGTTGGGCGCCCAGCCCATCAGCTGGCGGTAGGCGGTCGCGCCGACCAGCATGTAGGCCGCCGCCGCTTCCCACGAGAGCTTCGGCGGCTTGGGGTGGCACTGGTATTCATCAACGCGCGTGAACTGCGCAAACGAACCCCAGTTTTCTTCGTAGCCCCAGATCCTGGCGCTGGTGCTGGTGATGGGGTCGGCACCGGCCTGGATGTCGGGCGCGTTTTGATCCCAGGTGGCGCACGAGAGCACGACCTCGTCGCCGATCTTCACCTTGCTCACCTCAGCGCCCACGGCCCAGACGATGCCCGAGGCATCGGACCCGCCGATGTGGAAGGCCGGCTCGGCCGGGTTGCCCTTGCGGCGCGCGGCGATCACGTCAACCGGCGTGCCGAGTGCGGCCCACACGTTGTTGTAGTTGATGCCCGCGGCCATCACCCACACGAGCACCTGCTTGGGGCCGGCTTGGGGCACGTCGACCACTTCGATCTGGAAGGCGCCGCGCGGCTGGCCGTAACGCTCGCTGCGGATGACGCTCGCATACATCTGCTCGGGCACGTGGCCGAGGGGTGGCATCTCGCCGAGCTCGTAGAGCTTCTTGCCGCTTGTCATGTCGTCTTCCCCTTGCTGACTCCGTCGATGACCCGCCTGAGCAGCGAGACGAGCACACGCACGTTGGGTTCCAGCACCATGTTGTCGTGGTTGCCCGGCACCTCGAACACCTCCAGCTGGGCCACGTGAGGAGTCCAGAAGTTGTCGGCACGCACGTAGTTGCGGTACGAGTCGACCAGGCGCTCGCCACTCAGCTTGAACTTCACATCGAGCTTGGGCCGGAACACGGCCACATGCACGGGCACCTGGGGGATCTGGTACTTGACCAGGCTGCGCAAGAAAGCATCACCAATGCGCTTGGACTGGAAGTTGGGCGAGTTATCGGCCGCGCCATTGGCTTTGGCGGGCTGCTGGCGACGGCGGCGTTTTTCCTTTTCCCATTCGATGCGCGAGGCGATCTTCTGCTTGACGATGCCCAGGCCTTCGCGCTGTGCGCTCTGCACCAGCATCGAAAGCTTGTCGCTCAGGCTGAAGTGGGGGATCTCGCGCGCGGGGGTGTCGAGCATCAGCACGCCCAACACCTGCTCGCCGCGCGCCAGCAGCTGGCGCGCCATCTCGAAGGCGATCAGGCCGCCGCCCGAAAAGCCACCCAGCAGATAAGGGCCTTGCGGCTGCACCTGCAGCACCTCGGTGAGGTAGTCGGTGGCGGCTTCTTCAAAGCTCTCGTGGGGCGCGGTGTCGCCATACAGGCCACGTGCCTGCAAGGCGTAGAACGGCCGGTCTTCACCCAGCAGGTGCGCCAGGTGGCTGAGGTTGAGCACGTTGCCGTACATGCCGGCCACCAC
>NZ_JANOCG010000482.1:0-2521 GCF_031412075.1 Rhizobacter sp. | reverse complement strand
GTGCTGGCAGCGGTGATCCAGTATCAAGACCAGATCCTGCTCGCGCGCAACGCGGCCTGGACGCACAAGATGTACGCACTCATCACCGGTTTCATGGAGGCCGGGGAGACACCGCAGCAGGGCATCGCGCGCGAGATCAAGGAAGAAACCAACCTCGACGCGACTGAACTCAACCTCATCGGCGTCTACGACTTCCAGCGCATGAACCAGGTGATCATTGCCTACCATGCGGTGGCCCAGGGTGAGGTGAAGCTCTCGCCTGAACTGGTTGACTACAAGTTGTACCCCTATGACGGGGTGAAGTGCTGGCCCGCCGGGACCGGCTACGCGCTCGCCGACTGGCTGCGCAGCCGCGGCGTGGCGCCGCAATTCATTGAAATGCCCAAGCGCGATTGAACAGGACAAGCCTCATGAATATCGACAAGGAAATCGACACCCGCGGGCTCAACTGCCCGCTGCCCATCCTCAAGGCGAAGAAGGCGCTGACGGACATGCAGGCCGGGCAGTTGCTGAAGGTGGTGGCGACCGACGCGGGCTCGCTGCGTGACTTCCAGGCCTTCGCCAAGCACACCGGCAACGAGCTGGTGGAGCAACAAACGGTGGGGCAGGAGTTTGTGCACGTCCTGCGGCGTCGTTAACGCACTGACAAGCCGGCGAGGTACTTGCGAAAGCCGGGGCCGACCTCGGGGTGTTTAAGAGCCAGCTCAACAGTGGCCTCCAGGAAGCCTTCCTTGCTGCCGCAGTCGTAGCGCTTGCCCAGGTACTGGTAGGCATGCACGCCTTCGGTTTCGATCAGCTTGGCAATGCCATCGGTCAGCTGGATTTCTCCACCCGCGCCGCGGGGGTTGTTGCGGATGTGCTCGAACACTCCGGGCGTAAGGATGTAGCGGCCGGCCACGCCCATGCGCGAAGGCGCATCGGCGGGCTTGGGCTTTTCGATCATGCGCTCGACCTTCATGAGCCTGTCGCCGGCAGGTTGGCCCGCGACGATGCCGTAGCGCTGCACGTGATCAACCGGAACCTCCTGCACCGCTAACAAAGATGTCGCTACGCCCTGGAAAACATCGACCATTTGCGTCAGTATTCCGGGGCCACCCTCAAGGCCGCACATCAGGTCGTCGGCCAGCAGGACGGCAAACGGTTCATCCCCCACCAAGGCCTGGGCGCAGAGCACCGCATGCCCGAGGCCGAGCGAACGGGGCTGTCGCACGTAGGAGCAGTCCATGTCGTCGGGGTGCAGCGCGCGGACGAGTGCGAGCAATTCCTTCTTCTGGTTGGCCTCAAGCTCGCTCTCGAGCTCGTACGCCGTGTCGAAATGGTCTTCGATGGCACGTTTGTTGCGGCCGGTAACGAAGATCATGTGACGGATGCCGGCTGCATACGCCTCCTCCACCGCGTACTGGATCAGGGGCTTGTCCACGATGGGGAGCATTTCCTTGGGCTGGGCTTTGGTGGCGGGCAAAAAGCGCGTACCCAGCCCTGCAACCGGGAAGACCGCTTTGTTAATTTTTGTGACTTTTTTCATCGACTGGTTCAGCGTTTACCGCTAAGGTTTGCGAAATTTTGGGGGCCGGTTCAGGCTCTACTATCTGGGCAAACGCAGAAACTGGTTGTAAGACAAGGACGCATCCGGGTGGACATATTACTTCTCGAACGGCTGGTGCCCGAAGCCCTTGCGTGGCTGGAGTCGCGCCATTCCGTCGAGTCGCGTCCCGAACTGGCCGCCGATCCCAGCGCCTTGCGCAAGGCCGTGTACAAGGCCCAGGCGGTGCTCCTGCCGCGCAAGGTGGTCGTCACCAAGGAATTCCTGGATTTCGCGCCCATGCTCAAGGCCGTTGCCCGGATGCATGTGGGCACCGACAACACCGATCTGGAAGCCTGCCGCGAGCGTAAGGTCCGGGTGATTCAGGCCACCACCGCCAACGTTCGCTCCAATGCAGAGTACCTGCTGGCCAGTCTGTTGCTGCTGTACCGGCGTGGGATCGGTTCTTCGCTCATCGGCGACCGCCATGCGGACATCCGGTTGGGGCGTGAGCTCAACGGCAGCGTTGTCGGTATCTTCGGCCTGGCGCCCACCGCCCACACACTGGCGCTGATGCTCCATGCGTTGGGCGCCAAATTGATTGGCTACGACCCCGCCATCCACCACACCGCCCCGATCTGGAGCCGCCTGCAGATCCAGCCGGTGAGCCTGCAGGAACTGATGTCGCATTCCGACGCGGTGTCGGTCCAGGTGATGTATGCCTCACGCTACCAGGGCTTCATCAACGACAAGATACTCGCGCACTGCAAGCAGGGCCAGATGTGGGTGGGGATCAGCCGGTCCCACCTGTTCGATGCCGAAGCGCTGGCCTCGGCCCTGATGGACGGACGAATCGACGCGTGCATCCTGGACGGCGCCGAAGCAGGGTTTGCTTCCAAGGGAACGCTCTTGCACGATCTTGGCAACCTGTTCCTCACACCGCGCCTGGGCTCCCACACGAGAGAGTCGCGCCTGCGCGCCAGCTGGTATGTGGCGCAC
>NZ_JANOCG010000481.1:0-6482 GCF_031412075.1 Rhizobacter sp. | reverse complement strand
TCTTCGGCGCATACCGCGTATTCGAGGTTGGTCAGGCCCGCACCACGGTAAGGGCTGTCTTCAGGCAACGAATCCTTGGGCAGGAAGAGGTTCCACAGGCCTTCTTTCTTGGCGATGGCCTTCAGCTCCTCGACCACGGGCACCACCTGCCAGCGGTTGTCGCCGAAGGCTTTCATTTGGGCGTGGTACGTGGGCACGGCGGGGTAGACGTATTGGTCCATGAACGCGACAACACGCTCGCGCCAGTAGGTTTGCCGCTCGGACATCGTGAAATTCATGGCTACTCCAAAAGTGAAACGACGGGCAGCAGCCTTGGGGTAGCCCCGTGGCGCAAGCTGCGATTCTCTGGCAGACTGGTTTTTCTAAACGGGGCCGCGTCGATTCAACGCGCCTTTGTCAGTGCAGGTCTGTTTTATAGATCAACGCAGGCACCCGATGAGTCTCGTTTGCGACAAAAGCATTGAAGCCCCGCATACCTGAGTTTCCATTCGCACAGGCCAAGCCGTGACCGAAAACACCTCCAAAGAGTTGAACATTCAGGCCCCGCTGGCCCCTTTCAAAGGGGAAAAACCCGAGGCCCCACGCTGGTTCGAGCAGGCCGTGCAGCGCGTGCCGCAGCGCTCTTTCACAGAGGTCGTTGGCGCGCAGATCGAAACCCTCACCTGGGGCGAAATTGGCAAGCCCGGGCTGTTGCTGCTGCACGGCAACCGCGCACACGCCGACTGGTGGACCTTCATCGCGCCCTTCTTTGCCGACGACTTTCGTGTGGCCGCGCTGTCGTGGTCGGGCATGGGCGGCTCCGACTGGCGCGAGAGTTATTCCATCGACCTGCTGTCGCGGGAAGTGGGCGCCGTGGCCGGGGCCACCGGCCTGTTCGAAAGCGTGGCCAAGCCGGTGGTGGTGGCGCATTCGTTTGGCGGCTTCCCGGCGTTGAGATATGCCTCGTGCAGCGGCGAGAAGGTGGGTGGCTTGGTGATGGTCGACTCGCCCATCCTGTCGCCCGAGATGCGCCAGAAGCGCCGCGGCCGCGGGCCGAGCGGCATGCTCGACCCGCGACCCAATCGTGTTTATCGTGACCTGCCCTCGGCGCTGGAGCGCTTTCGTTTTGCGCCACCGCAGGTGTGCAAGAACCTCTATATCGCCGACCACATTGCGCGCGGCTCTCTGAAGCCAGCACCACTGGAAGGCTGCGACGAACTGGGCTGGACCTGGCGCTTCGACCCCTACCAGTGGCGCGACATGCGCATGGAAAACCCCGTGCCCGACTTCTCCGCGCTGCAATGCCCGGTGTCGATCATGTGGGGCAGCCACTCGCTGCTGTTTGATGCCGAGGTGCTGGGCTACATCGCGAGTCTTGCGCCTGCAGGATCGCCGCGCATCGAGATTCCGGCGGCGCGCCACCACCTGATGGTCGACCAGCCCTTGGCCTTCGTCACCGCACTGCGCGGCCTGCTCGCCGGCTGGCCGCGCTGATCCCTCCGGGTTGACCCGGAGCGGAGCGCGGGGGTGCGTTCGAGTTCCCCTCCCAAACCAAGCGTTTACCCAGGCTTCGAATCTCGGGTATGCCAGTGCGCCGGGCTGCATTCAGCTTCGGCTAAGTGTTTGCCCTGCGAGACTCCGACCACGCTTCGGTCCATGATCCAGCGGGTTCTGCAGCCAAGTCTGCGCGCAACGTCGAGGCCACTGAATGCAAAGCGATTTTGACCAAGCGGAAGAATGGGTATGGTGGCAACAAGCCACTGATGCAGGGGTGCCGAGCTGATGCGCGGCTACATCATCCGGCGCGTGCTGTCGCTGCTGCCCACGCTGTTTTTCGCCAGCCTGATCGTGTTCATCACGGTGCGGCTGATCCCCGGCGACATCATCGACATGATGCTCAGCCAGAACGATGTGGCGGCCGACAAGATGAGCCGCGACCAGGTCGTTGCCGCCCTCGGCCTCGACAAGCCGATGTGGGAGCAGTACTTCATCTGGGTCTCCAACATCGTGCTGCGCGGCGACCTCGGCAACTCGCTGTGGCAGGGCGCGCCGGTCACCGAGTTCCTGAAAGCCCGCATGCCCGTCACTTTCGAGCTGGGCCTGCTCGCGATGATCGTGGGGCTGGTCATCGCCATCCCGATTGGCGTGTATTCGGCGATCCGCCAAGACACCGCAGGCGACTACGTCAGCCGCTCTTTCTCCATCTTGCTGCTGGCCGTGCCGAGCTTCTGGATCGGCACCATGGTGATGGTGTTCCCGTCGATCTGGTGGGGCTGGTCGCCCGAGGTCGAGTTCGTGCCCTTCTTCACCGACCCGTGGCAAAACCTCAAGCAGATGATCATCCCGGCGATCATCCTCGGCGCCGCGCTGTCGGCCATCACCATGCGGCTCACCCGCACCATGATGCTGGAGGTGCTGCGCCAAGACTACATCCGCACCGCCTGGGCGAAGGGCCTCTCCGAGCCGCTGGTGGTGATGCGCCACGCGCTGCGCAATGCGCTGATCCCGGTCGTCACGCTGATCGGCCTGCAGGCGCCGCTGCTCATCGGCGGCGCGGTGATCATCGAACAGATCTTCGTCATCCCCGGCATGGGCTTGCTTCTGCTCGATGCCGTGAACCAGCGTGACTACCCCATCATCACCGGCGTGTTCCTCGTCGTGGGTATCGCGGTGATGGTGATCAACCTGATCGTCGACCTGAGCTACGGCTTGCTCGACCCCAAAGTGAGGTTCCGCTGATGTCAGCCGTGATGGACAACGCCGTGCGTGCGGCCACCGCGCCGCGCGCGCCTTCACGCGGAATCATCATGCGGCTGCTGCGCGACAAGCGCCTCGGCGCTGCCGGCGGCTTGGTGCTGCTGTTCATGCTGTTCTGCGGCATCTTTGCCGACTTGATCGCGCCCTTCGGCTACAACGAGATCAACATGCTCGAGCGCCTGAAGGCGCCCTCATGGGAACACTGGTTCGGCACCGACAACCTCGGCCGCGACGTGCTCTCGCGCTGCCTCTACGGCGCGCGCCTGTCGGTGATCATCGGCTGCTCGGCGGCGCTGCTGTCGACCGTCATCTCCATCCTGATCGGCGTGATCAGCGGTTACCTGGGCGGGCGTACCGACATGGTGATCCAGCGCTTTGTCGACGCGTGGATGAGCTTCCCCGGCCTGATCATCCTGATTGTCGTGGTGTCGATCTTCGGCCCCGGCATGCTGCAAACCATCCTCACGCTGGGCATCCTGCTCGGCATCGACGGCTCACGCATCATCCGCAGCGCGGTGGTGGCGGTGCGCGAAAACATGTACGTGCACGCGGCGCAGTCGCTCGGTGCGTCGTCACTGCGCATCCTGTGGAAGCACATCCTGCCCAACGTGATGCCGGTGGTGATCGTGATCTTCACCACCCGCGTGGGCACCGTGATCCTGGCCGAATCGGGCCTGGCCTTCCTCGGCCTGGGCGTCCCCCCACCGGCACCCACCTGGGGCGGCATGTTGTCGGGCAGCGGGCGCACCTACATGTTCCAGGGCCCGTGGCTGGCGCTCGCACCCGGCCTGTGCCTGACCGTGATGGTCTACGCCACCAACGTGTTCGGCGACGCCTTGCGCGACCTGCTCGACCCGCGCATGCGCGGCTCACGCTGACCCGGCGTTGTTGAACCTGACACCCCTCTCTCACGCGACCCTTAGGAGACATGCGATGAAGAAGACGATGAGCCTGCAATTGCACACCTGCGCCCTGGCCAGCGCCCTGCTGCTGGCCCCCGCCGTGGCCAGCGCCCAGGCGGGCAAGCCGCAGTACGGCGGCGAGCTGAAGCTCGGCACGGTCTACGTGGGCATCTCGGCCTTGTCGTGGGACCCGGCCGACTACAACTGGAAGATCAACCACGACGCCGGCGGCCAATACGAAGTGTTGTGGTCGGGTGACCTCTCCAAGTCGGTGAAAAACGGCGGCAAGCACAAGTTCGTCGCCGACGCCTGGCTGCCCACCGACGCCATTCGGGGCGAGCTGGCCGAGAGCTGGGCCTGGAAAGACCCGATGACGATGGAAGTGAAGCTGCGCAAGGGCATCATGTACCCCGAAAAACCGGGTGTGATGGCGGCGCGCGAGCTGGTCGCCGACGATGTGGTCTACAGCTTCAACCGGCTGGAGAAGAGCGCCAAGAAGACAGCCTTCTACCTCGACCACATCAGCAAGGCCGAAGCCATCGACAAGCACACCGTGCGCTTCAGCTTCAAGGAATACAACGCCGAGTGGGACTACCGATTCGGCTGGGGCTACTACTCGGCCATCGTGCCCAAAGAGGTGGTCGAGGCCGGCGCCAACAACTGGAAAAACGTCAACGGCACAGGCCCCTACCTGCTGACCGACTTCCAGGCCGGCAACTCCAACACCTACACCAAGAACCCCAAGTACTGGGACACCGAAACCATCGGTGGCCAGAAGTACAAGCTGCCCTTCGTCGACAAGATCACCTACCGCACCATCAAGGACGAAGCCACGCGCTACTCGCTCTTGCGCACCGGCAAGCTCGACATCCTTGAAGTGATCCGCGCGAGCGAAGTCGAAGACCTGAAGAAGCAGGCCCCCGATCTGAAGTGGTCGCGCACGCTGGCCATGGCCGGCACCTACCTCGCGATGCGGGTCGACACCAAGCCCTTCGATGACATCCGCGTGCGCCAGGCCATGAACATGGCCGTCAACCGCGAAGACATCATCAAGTCGATCTATAGCGGGCACGCCGAGGTGTTCGGCTTCCCGATGCACCCCGACTACGTGGGTTACTTCGAGCCGCTGAGTGCGATGCCGAAGGCGGTGCAAGATCTCTACACCTACAACCCCACCCGGGCCAAGCAGCTGCTGGCCGAAGCCGGCTACCCCAACGGCTTCACCTTCAAGGTGCAATACAACGCCGTCAACGGCACGCACGGCGACCTGGTGCAGATGCTCGCGGCCTACTACGACAAGATCGGCGTGAAGCTGGAAATCCAGCCGATGGAGTACCCGGCCTTCCTGTCGGCCATGACCACGCGCACCAACGCGCCGCTCTACCTGATGGACAACGGCCACACCAACCCGACCACCACCATCCGCAAGAACTTCGTCAAGGGCCAGGTCTGGAACCCCTCGCAGTGGAACGACCCGGCCTACGAAAAGAAGATGAACGACGTGCTCCTGGAGCGTGACGAAGGCAAGCGCCAGATCATGCTCAAGGTGCTGACGCGCGAAATCCTGGAGAAGGCGCCCTACGTGTGGCTGCCCACGCCCTACAACCACGTGGCGTGGTGGCCTTGGGTCAAGAACTACAACGGCGAGCTGCGTGCCGGCGCCGTGCGGCCGTGGCCGATCTACTCGCGCATCTGGGTCGACCAGGAACTCAAGAAGAAGATGGGCAAATGAGCGAACCCTTGCTTCAAGTGCGCGGCCTGACGACGCGCTTTCGCACCGAGCGTGGTGAAGTCACCGCGGTCGACAACGTGTCGTTCGACGTCGCACCGGGCGAGACGCTCGCCATCGTCGGCGAGTCGGGCTCGGGTAAGAGCGTCACGGCGCTCTCGATCCTGCGCCTGATCCCCAACCCGCCGGGGCGCATCGAAAGTGGCGAGATCCTGTTCGAGGGCAAAGACCTGGTCAAGCTCAGCGACGAAGAGATTCGCAAGGTGCGGGGTGACCGCATCGCGATGATCTTCCAGGAGCCGATGACCTCGCTGAACCCCACGCTGACGGTGGGCATGCAGATCGCCGAGCCGATGAACCTGCACCGCGGCACGCCGTGGGAGAAGGCGCTCGAATCGGCGCGCGAGCTGTTGGGCAAGGTGCGCATTCCCGATGCCGCCGCCCGTGCCGGCGCCTACCCGCACCAGTACTCGGGTGGCCAACGCCAGCGCGCCATGATCGCGATGGCCCTGGCCTGCAAGCCCAAGCTCATCATTGCCGACGAGCCCACCACCGCGCTCGACGTGACGGTGCAGGCGCAGATTCTCGACCTGCTCAAAGAGCTGACCCGCGAGACCCAGGCCGCGCTCATCCTCATCACCCACGACCTCGGCGTGGTGGCGCGTTATGCCGACCGTGTGGCGGTGATGTACGGCGGTCGCATCGTCGAGCAAGCTTCGGCACGCGATCTCTACAAGAAGCCGAGCCATCCCTACACCCGTGGCCTGCTGGCCTCGGTGCCACGGCTCGATGGTGATGCGTCGCAGCGCCTCGTGCCCATCGAAGGCTCACCCCCCGACCTGTCGCGCCTGCCGCCGGGCTGCGCCTTCGCCCCCCGCTGCCGCTACGCCATTGCGCAATGTTCTGAAGAACGCCCGAAGCTTCGCTCGATCGGCACCAACCACATCATGGCCTGCATACGCGATGTCACAGCCTAATTTCCGGATTCCGTTCGCCCTGAGCCTGTCGAAGGGCCGTTCGCATGTCACCAGGGCTTCGACAGGCTCAGCCCGAACGGTGTGGGGCGTCGCATGACTCCAGCAGACAACAAGCAACCGCTGCTTCGGGTCCAAGAC
>NZ_JANOCG010000480.1:0-1507 GCF_031412075.1 Rhizobacter sp. | reverse complement strand
CACTTCCGCGGCCGTCTTGACGAGGGGCAGCCACTCGTTGACGAAATGAGGTGCCAGCACAAAAAGCACCAGCAGCAAGGCCCATGCAAAACGGTGACCCAGGGTCTCGCGCACCGGGCTCAGCAGGGGTCGCATGGAGGGCATGAGGCCGGGCAGAAGTAGGAACAGCAGGACATACACCATGGCCAGGGTGACTGCGGCCACCACCGCTTGCACCACCCAGGCCAGCCCCGCTGTGGCCAGGGCGCAGACGCCGGCGATGCTGGCCCAGCTTTGAAGCGGCGGAACCCGCAGCGGCATGACCCACGCTGCCGCGCCGAAGAAGGCCCAGCCCAGGCCCAGCAGCGCCAGCACGATGCCGATCAGGCCTGCGAGGTAGAGCAGCTTGCCGCCCCCGGTCGCGCCGCCGGCGCGCCAGTAGGAGCGTGGCGCCGGGGTGGTGGCCCAGTCGAAACGCGGTTGTTGCATCGCCCAGCGTGCCAATGCCAGCGCAAACGATTCGCGGTCGACAGGCGGAGGCAGCGTGGCGCGCCGCTGGCGGGTGGCCTCGAACAACTCGGCCTCCTGCAGGATCTGCGCGCAGTGGCGGTCTCGCACGCCGGCGAAGGCGCCGTCGGCCACATGCACGTGCCGGCTCAGGAACCCGCGCAGCCAGCGCTGCTGTTGGCCCAGCGTGGCGTTGGCGGGTAAGCCCTCTTGCGCGGCGTAGCGGTGGTAGAGCGTCCACAAAATGCCGTTGTCCTGCTGCACCAGCAGGTCGATCAGGTCGACCGGCCGCAGGCCTTCGTCGACGGCCAGCTCGAACATCAACGAAGGCAAGCTGCCTTCGCGTTCGCTCGATCGGCCGGGCAGCAGTGCGAAGGTGGCGAAGTGCACCACCTTCACCACCGCCAGCAGCTCGGTCATGCTGGCCTGGGTGCTGGCCGCCTTGAGCACCGTGTCGTCGTCCTCCCACGAGGGGGTGACGACGCACAGCATTTGTTCACGAACGACGCGCACCTGGGCCTCCCGATGTGGATCGTGTTTTTCGGTGCGTTCCGTTCAGCGCCAACGCAGGCTCATCTTGGAGATCATCGGCCCGTCGTAGCGCAGGCGCGATGCACGCGGGCCGCTCCACGTCAGCGTGGGCAAGGTCAGCAGGCCGATGAGTGCGCTGGTCAGCATCTCGAGGGCCTGCTCCCGCCCCGGGCAGCGCCGGTCGCCGTAGCCGAACATCAGGTAGCGGCTCTCTTCGTGGGCGCCCCACATGCGCCCCGGCTCGTAGCTGCCACTTTCGGTCACCGCCTGGGCGTCGAACATGGCACCGATCGACAGCACCGTCACCGAGCCGCCCGCCGGGCACTGTGGGCGCCAGCGGCCGCCCGCTTCGAACGAGGTGTCACGGGGCACATCGCGGGCCAGCAGCGGGAACACCGGGCGAAAGCGCATCAGCTCCAGCACATGGTCGCGCACCTGTTTGCGAAACAGCGGGTCGGACCAGACCTTCGTGCCGAGGTCGTGGACCTGC
>NZ_JANOCG010000479.1:0-6791 GCF_031412075.1 Rhizobacter sp. | reverse complement strand
CCACCAAACGCTCGCTGTCTTGTCCCTTGACACCCAGCTCGATGTGCCGGCCCCATTGCGGGTGGTCGACGCTGGGCAGGCTGAACACCTTGATGCCGGCGAACTCGGCTTCGATGCTTTCCATCAGCGGCGTGAGCGCAGCCTCCATCGCGCCCATCACGATCACCGACTGCTCGCGCTGAATTTGCGAGCAGTGCAGATGGGCGCAGTGCGTGTCCAGCACCCACTCGATCATCGGCCAGGCCATCACCGGGAAGCCTGGCACGAAGTACACGCCGCCCTCGGGGTAACGCAACGAGAAACCGGCGATCTTGTTGTAGGGGTTGGGAATGATTTCGGCGCCCTGTGGGAACACGCCCATGTTGAGCCGGTGCTGGTTGTCGCCGCGCTCGGGCTCGAAGGGTTCACCGCGCTCGGCAGCGATGTCGCGCATGCGCTCGATGATGAGGTCGCGCGCTTCGCTGTGCAGGGCCAGTGGCACGCCAAGTGCCCGCGCGGCGCACTGGCGGGTGTGGTCGTCGGGAGTGGCGCCGATGCCGCCACAGGAAAACACCACGTCGCCGCGGTCGCGCGCGGTGGTGAAAGCATGTTGCAGGTCGGCGGTGATGCGGCCCGGGTCGTCGCCGACATAACGCGCCCAACTCAGCGACAGGCCTCGCGCGGCCAGCAGGCTGATCACCTTGGGCAGGTGCTTGTCTTCACGCTTGCCGGAGAGGATTTCATCGCCAATGATGATCAGGCCGAAGTTCATGAACGTGTCTCAAAGAGGTGGAAGGGGCAGCATGGGTGCGGAGGCGTCAATCGCTGGCGTGGCCGGCACGACGGGAGGCTGCGTTTCGGCACGCATGGCCTGCAAGGCACTTAAGCTGTAGTGAGCGAACCAGAGCGCCGAGAACGCAAACACCAGGGTGTAGATCCAGATGGCCAGCGGCACCAGCACCGGCGCGAGAAACAGGAACATCGCGCCCGACACCCACAGCAGCGAGGGCGCCGCGCCAAGATAGCCCGTCACGACACCGATGAGCAGCAACATCGGGCGATGCCGCCGCACCAGCTCGCGCCGCTCTTCCTTGCTGGCGTGATCGGCCAGCATGTCGTAGCTCATCACGCGGTAGGTGAGCCAGCCCCAGATCAACGGCGGCACCACCAGCACCACCGGCGGGATCAGCCAGAACGGAATCGAGACCACCAAGGCCACCAGGGCGATCGCCGTGGCGCTGAGGCTCACGAACAAGCTGCCCGCGAAGGACCCGCCGCGACGCTGCTCGAGCGCAGCAAAACGCCGCCTGGCCACCAGCTTCAACATGGCCGGCGCCATCAGCAAGGCCACCGACAGCAGCGACAACACCACCAGCACCGGCAGGCTGAGGAAGACAACGATCATCGGCGCCAGCACCAGCTTCGCGCGACTCATGCCGATGCTGTCCAGCCACTGCGACAGAGCAGCCAGCAGCTCCCAGGAGCGGATGGCGCCCAGCACCGCGTCGATTGCCGGCTCCCAGAAAAAATAGCCCAGGCCGAAGGCCAGAGCCACCATCAGCACGAGCGGCAACAAGGACAGGAAGATCACCAGCGGGTGAACGCAGTAGGCCGCAGCGCGCCAGGCCGAATCGAACAAGGGTTTCATGGGCGCGGAGGATACGCGGGCGCGCTCAGCCGCGCCCGACCAGCCGCGCAAGGCCTCGCCACTGCTGCGCCCAGAAGCCGCGGCCGTAGTCGCGCCCGCCCTCTTGCGGCAACTGGTCGCGTATGCCGGTCGGGTCGTAGCGCTGCTCGAAGTTCGCGGTGCGAAAGAGCATGTCCCACAGCGGAAACAAAACCGCGAAGTTGTGCCCACCCAGCGTGCCGCGGCCTTGCGACTCGTGGCCGAGGCCGATGCTGTGGTGCAGCCGATGGAAACGCGGGCTGACCAGCACCCGCTCGAACACCGGCCCGAACCACATGCGCACATTCGCATGCGCCAGGCTCTCCAGCAGCTGGGTGCAGGCCACCACCGCCACAAACTGGCCTGGTGCAATGCCGATCAAGCGCGCCGCGAGCACCAGCACGCTGTCGCGGATCAGGTCGTCGAGCAGGTGGTTGCGGTTGTCGCTCCAGAGGGTCATCTGGCGCTGGCTGTGGTGCAGCGCATGCAGGCTCCACCATCGGGGCACGGCGTGCTGGGCGCGGTGCAGCCAGTAGTCGACGAAGTCGAACACCAGCAGGTAGGCCAGGAAGGCAAACCAGGCGGTGTCGGTCAGGCCGGGCCAGGCGGGCGCAAGCCAGGCGTCGAGCTGCCAGGCAGACACGCCCTGGTAGCTGAGTGCGCCGAAGAGCACGTCCCACAGCGGGTCGATCGAGAAAAACAGCGCCAGCCTGAACAGGCCCAGGCGGTGAATCAGCGTGTAGATCACGTCCACCCGCACCGCCGCGCGGTCGGTCAGTGCTTCGACAGGCCGCCAGCGCTCCAGCGCACGAAACGCCAGCAGCATCACCACCAGTTGCAACACGCCCACCAGCAACCAGCCGGTGGCGTCGTAGGCGTCTTCGATCACATTGCCAAAACCCAGCGCAAACGCGAGCGGCTGCACCGCGCTTTCGAACACCAGCTGCTGCGCACTGGCAAACGCGTCGGTGAATCCCTGCAGAAGACGGTCAATCATGGTGGCAAGGCCGCGAAGCAAAAACCCTTGGCCTTGAGGCCCGTGATCAGGGGCTCCAGCACGGCCGGCGCCCACGGGTCTTGGCGCGACCAGATGCCCAAGTGGGCGAGCAAGATGTCGCCACTGCGCAGGTCACGCAAGGCCCGTTTGAGCAATTGCGCATTGGGATATCGATCGCTCGGCAACTCATCGCCCAGGAACCCGGCCGGGCTCCAGGCCACGTGCTTCCAGCCACAGGCCTTGGCGGCTGCCAGCAAGGCGGGCGATGTCTTGCCCCCCGGCGCGCGAAACAGTCGCGCCATGGACTGACCGGTCATGGCCTGAAAGCGGTCGGCGGGGCGCTGCAACTCGGCACAGTATTGCGCCGTCGTCCAGCGTTGAACCTGCCCTGCCTGCGGCCCCGAGCTGGCCTTGACGCGAAAACCGCCCGACACGTCGGCCACCCAATACACATGGTCAAAGGTGTGTGAGCCGAAAGTGTGGCCCTCGGCGGCACGCGCCTTCCACCAGGGCGCCCATTGGTCGTCGAGACTGGCCCCGCCAGTGAGCGTCTTCTCGTTGGCCAGGAAAAACGTGGCCTTGATGTCGTGGCGGGTAAGCACCTCGGCCACCAGCGGCGCCACGCCCATGTGGCCGGTGTCGAAGGTGAGGTACAGCGGCTTGTCGCAGGCCGCAAACGCAGGGCCCACCGCCAACGCAGTTGCGACGCTCAGCAGCCTAACGGCGCGACGCATGGTCCAGCGTCCACACGCCATGCGGCGAGCGGCCCACCGCCACCTGCCGCACGACCTGCTTCTTGTCGATGTCGATGAAGCTCAATTTACGCGCCCAGCGCGAGCTGACCAGCAGCGTCTTGCCGTCGGCCAGCACGTCGATGCAGTCGGGCCCGCCGGGTGCGGGGTAGCTGGCCACCACGCTCAGCGAGTGGATGTCGATCATGCTGATGGTGTTGGCCACACGGTTGCTCACGAACACATGCTTGCCGTCGCCACGCGAACGAAACGCGTGCGCGCCGGCACCGGTTTGAATGCGCTTGACGAGCTTGGGCGCCGGGTTGCTCACGTCGTACACCTCGACGTATTCGTCACCGGTCAGGCCGACCATCAGCAAGCGGTCATCGGGTGTCAGGTACACGTCGGCGGGGAGCTTGCCGATGGAGATCTTCCAGCGCGGCTTTTGTGTGGCGAGGTCGATTGCCATCAGCTCATCGCTGTCTTGCATCGAGGCGTAGACCGTGCTGCTCTTGCTGTCGATGGCGAGGTGGCTGGGCGTGCGCGGGGCTCGCACGCGGCCGGCGAGCTTGATGGGCGCTGCCGCATCGTCAGGTTGCCAGTGGTAGATGTCGACCCGATCCAGCCGGTTGGCCGCGGTCACGAACCACTTCATGTCGGGCGAAAAACGCAGGTGATACGGGTCGCTGATCTTGGTGATGGTGCGCTGCACCTCGCCCGTCTTGGGGTCGATGAACGTGAGCGAGTCGCTCAAAGCGTTGGCCACGATGAGCGACTTCTCATCGGGCGTGAGGTAGAGGTGGTGCGGCTCTTTCCCGGTGGGAATGCGGCGCAGCTCGGCGAAGCTCTTGGGGTCGATCACGCTGATCGACGCGTCGAGAGAGTTCAACACGAAGATCGGATGCGAAGGCTTTTCGACAGCCACCACCGATGAACACAACAG
This sequence comes from Rhizobacter sp., assembly GCF_031412075.1. Classification (GTDB taxonomy): domain Bacteria; phylum Pseudomonadota; class Gammaproteobacteria; order Burkholderiales; family Burkholderiaceae_C; genus Rhizobacter. The sequence continues at coordinate 2,475 of NZ_JANOCG010000479.1, read as the reverse complement.
GGCCGCCCACAGGGCCAGAAAGGCAGACGACAGCTTCAAAAGAGACACCGGGGTAGCAAAACACTAGTGTAGGCGGCCGGGCTCGGCCGACCGCCTCGTATAGCGGGTTGAATCAAGCGCTTATTCGTCGTCCCCGCCGAGCACACCACCCAGCAGGCCACCAGCGCCGAAACCGCCCAGCACCGAGCCCTCTTCGCGGCTGCCACCACGCTGTGGCGCTGCGGCAAACACGCGCGACGCCAGGCGCGAGAACGGCAGGCTTTGCAGCCACACCGTGCCGGGGCCGGTGACCTTGGCAAAGAACAGGCCTTCGCCGCCGAACAGCGCGGTCTTGATCTTGCCCACGTACTGGATCTCGAAGTTCACGTTGGGCGTGTAGGCCACCAGGCAACCGGTGTCGACGAACAAGACCTGTCCCGGTTGCAGCTCGCGGCGCACGACGGTGCCGCCCGCATGCACAAAGGCCAGCCCATCGCCTTCGAGCTTTTGCATGATGAAGCCTTCGCCACCGAAGAAGCCGGTCGAGATCTTCTGCTGGAAATGAATGCCCAGCGACACACCCTTGGCCGCGCACAGGAAGGCATCTTTCTGGCAGATCAGCATGCCGCCCAGCTGGCGCAAGTCCATGGGCAGGATCTTGCCTGGGTATGGCGCGGCGAACGCCACCCGCAACTTGTTCGCACCCTGGTTGGTGTAGACGGTGGTGAACAGCGACTCGCCGGTGATCAGCCGCTTGCCCGCACCCAGCAACTTGCCGAACAGGCCGCCACTCTGGCTGGCCGAGCCATCGCCGAACACGGTGTCCATGCTGATGCCGGCATCCATGAACATCATGCTGCCCGCTTCGCCCACCGCCGCCTCGCCGGGGTCGAGCTCGATCTCGACGAACTGCATTTCGGCGCCCTTGATCTCGTAATCCACCACGTCCATCGCCACGATGATTTCTCCTGTGTTGCGTCACAGCGCACCTTGCGCTCCGCGCCGAATTCTGACACCGGTGTGCCGTCATGAAACGGTCATCCGAGCGATAGACTCGGCGCATGCAACATCTGTTGAACCTGCTGGCCGCGATTGCCCTGCTCGTCTGGGGCACGCACATCGTTCGCACCGGCATGCTGCGTGTGTTTGGCGAAAACCTGCGACAGATCCTGTCGCGCAGCTTCAGCAACCGCCTCAGTGCCGCGCTGGCCGGCCTGGGTGTCACGAGCGTTGTGCAGTCGAGTACCGCCACCTGCCTAATCGTGGCCTCGTTTGTCGGCAAGGGCCTGGTCGCCACCGGCCCGGCGCTCGCGGTCATGCTGGGTGCTGACGTGGGCACCAGCATGATGGCCGTGGTGTTTTCACTGGACTTGTCGTGGCTGTCGCCGCTGTTGATTTTTGTCGGTGTGGTGCTGTTCATCACCAAACAGAACAACATGGCGGGCCGCATCGGGCGGGTGCTGATCGGCCTGGGTCTCATCACGCTCGCGCTGCAACTGATCGTTGCGGCCACCAAGCCGCTCACCGAAGCACCCGCGGTGCGCGCGTTGCTGGTGTCGCTGCCCAACGAGATCCTGCTCGACATCGTGGTCGGTGCCGTGCTGACCGTGTTGTCGTACTCGAGCCTGGCCATCGTGCTGCTGACTGCGACCCTCGCCGCCTCGGGCATGCTCACCGCACCCGTGGCCCTGGGGCTGGTGCTGGGCGCCAACCTGGGCAGCGGCATCCTCGCCATGATTGCCACCAGCGGCGCGGCCCCGCAGGTGCGGAGGTTGCCGCTGGGCAACCTCATCTTCAAGATCGTCGGCGCGCTATTGGCCATCCCCTTGATGCCGCAGATTCACATCCTGCTGCAGCAGCTCGTGCCCACCACGGTCCATCAGCAGGTGGTGGTGTTCCACCTCGCATTCAACGTGGCGCTCGCGCTCACCTTCATCGGCTTCACCGGCCTGGTTGGCCGAACCGTTGACCGATGGCTGGTGGGCCCCCCAGCGGGCGCTGGCTCCACCCGCCCGCGCCACCTCGACCCGGTCGCGCTGGCCACGCCCTCATTGGCCATCAGCTGTGCCGCACGAGAAGCATTGCATCAGGCGGACGTGGTCGAAACCATGCTGCGTGGTGTGCTGCCGGTGATCCGCAACAACGACCTCGACCTGGCACAACAGCTGAGGTCGCTCGACGACACCGTCGACGAGCTGTACTCCGCGATCAAGTTCTACCTGACGCAAATCTCGCACGAAGCGCTCTCCGAGCGCGAGAGCCGGCGCTGGACCGACATCGTCTCCTTCACCATCAACATGGAGCAGATCGGCGACATCATCGAGCGCGTGCTGCAAGACGTTGAAGACAAGAAGATCCGCAAGAACCGCAGCTTCTCCGACGCCGGCATGGCCGAGATCGTGCACCTGCACGAGCGCCTGCTCTCCAACCTGCGCCTGGGCATGAGCGTCTTCCTCGACGGCCACGTGCGCGACGCCCAAAAGCTGCTCGAAGAAA
>NZ_JANOCG010000478.1:0-7511 GCF_031412075.1 Rhizobacter sp. | reverse complement strand
AGCACCTGGCCGGCATGAAGGACAGCAAGGTCATCGTGGCCATCAACAAAGACCCCGAGGCACCGATCTTCAGCGTGGCTGACTACAGTCTCGAAGCAGATCTTTTCACCGCTGTGCCCGAGTTGGTGAAGGCGCTGTAAGTTAGTAGAACCCGTTCGGGCTGAGCCTGTCGAAGCCAGCGTGCACCTCAGTGCAGGCCCAACGACCAAGCTCAGGGCGAACGGAGATTGCAACCACGACACTCCAAGGAGACAAGCATGAATGCACCGCTCGAATTCGCATCGCTTCGCAACCAGGTCTCTGCGGAAGAGTGGCAGACCCGAGTCGACCTCGCGGCCGCCTACCGGCTGGTCGCGCTGTTCGGTTGGGACGACCTCGTCTTCACCCACATCTCGGCGCGGGTGCCAGGTGAAGGCGGCAATTTCCTGATCAACCCCTACGGCCTTTTCTTCGAAGAGATCACCGCTTCGAGCCTGGTCAAGGTCGATCACCACGGCGTGAAGGTGATGCCGTCGAAATACGACATCAACCCCGCCGGCTTCGTGATCCATAGCGCCGTGCATGAAGCACGGCCTGAGGTCGCCTGCGTGCTGCACACCCACACCTTGCATGGTGTGGCGGTGTCGGCCCAGAAGCGCGGTCTGCTGGCGCTGTCGCAACACTCCACCTTCCCGCTCAACTCGCTCGCGTACCACGACTACGAAGGTGTGGCCCTGCGCGACGACGAGAAGCCGCGCCTGGTCAATTCCCTCGGGCGGGCCAACAGCCTGATCCTGCGCAACCACGGCCTGCTGACCTGTGGCCGCACGATCGCCGAAGCCTTTGGCGCCATGTACCAGCTCGAGACCTCGTGCCGCATGCAGATCCTGGCGCAATCGGGTGGGGTTGAGCTCAACGAGCTGCCGCAATCGATGATCGACCTCAACCGCGAGCAGTCGAAAGCCGCGACCAACGGCAAGGGTGCCAGCCTTGTCTGGCCCGGTCTCTTGCGCCGGCTCGATCGCCGCAACCCGGGTTATGACAGCTGAGAGCCGGCAGAGCTTGGCATGGGTCTTTTCACCGCCAAGACGCCAAGGACGCAAAGGTCGCCAAGAAAAGACAAGCAGGTCTTTGCGACCTTGGCGTACTTGGCGCCTTGGCGGTGAAACCTGTCTGCACATCCACTGACACAACGAACTAAAGATCCATGGCCATCTTGGTGCTGTCGAACCCCTTACCGTCGGCACCCTTTGCCGCAGCCCTGCGCCAGGCGGCCCAAGGCACCCCCATCTGGACCGAGCAAGACAACCCACCGCCCGAGGCGGTGGAGGCCATCCTGGCCTGGCGCATGAAGCCGGGCATCTTGACGCGCTACCCCAAGCTGCGTGTGCTGTGCTCCACCGGCGCCGGCGCCGACAAGCTGCTGGTCGACGACCTGCCGGCGCACGTGCCGCTCACGCGCGTGGTCGACCCGATGCAAGGCATCGAGATCGCGCAGTACGTGGTGGCCCACACGCTGCGTTTCACCCGCGACCTCGCGCTTTACGCCGAACAGCAGGCCAACGCCGAATGGGCGCGCCACCCGGTGCGCACCGCGGTGCGCTGCCGCGTCGGCGTGATGGGCATGGGGGCGGTGGGGCAGGCGATTGCACGCGCCTTCATGCCGCTGGGCTACCCGGTGGGCGGCTGGAGCCGCACGCCGCGCGAGGTGCCGGGTGTGGCCACCTTCGCCGGCAACGACGAGCTGCCGCAGTTCCTGTCGCAAGCCGACATCCTGGTGTGCGCACTGCCCCTCACCGATGAAACCCGCGGCCTGCTGAACCACCACACGCTGGCGCAGCTGCCGCGCGGTGCGTTTGTGATCAACATCGGGCGTGGCGAGCAGGTGGTCGAGCCTGACCTGCAAGCCCTGCTCGACGGCGGCTACCTCGCCGGTGCCGCGCTCGACGTGTTCGAGCGCGAACCACCGCCGCCCGACAACTGGGTCTGGTCGCACCCCAAGGTGGTGGCCACGCCGCACATCGCGGCCCAGGCTTCGTTCGACACCGTGGCGCAGCAATGTGTGGACGCCTTGCGGCGCGCGCGTGACGGGTTGCCGCAGCCCCTGGCGGTGAACCGCAGCGCCGGTTACTGAACACCACCCACAACAAACACCGACGGAGACAAACCATGAAACTGACCACCCTCGCGCTCGCCAGCCTGCTGGCCTGCGCCGGTGCCGCCAACGCCCAAGGCATTTCAGACGACAAGGTGAAGATCGGCCTCCTGCTCGACATGTCGGGCCTGTATTCCGACATCACCGGCACCGGCCTCGTCACTGCCGTGAAGATGGCCGTCGAAGACTTCGGCGGCAAGGTCAATGGCAAGCCCATCGAGGTGCTGGCCGCCGACCACCAGAACAAGGCCGACATCGCCGCCAACAAGGCGCGCGAGTGGTACGACGTGGAAAAACTCGACGCCATCCTCGACGTGGCCGCCAGCGCCCCCGCGCTCGCGGTGGCCGCGGTGGCGAAAGAGAAGAACCGTATCGCGGTGTTTGCCTCGCCCGGCGCCTCGCGCCTCACCAATGAAGCCTGCACGCCGGTGACGGTGCACTACACCTACGACACCTATGCGCTTGCCAACGTGACGGGCGCGGCGGTGGTCAAGGGCGGTGGCGACACCTGGTTCTTTCTCACCGCCGATTACGCCTTCGGCTCGGTGCTGGAGAAAGACACCACCGACGTCATCAAGGCCGGCGGCGGCAAGGTGCTGGGCTCGGTGCGGCACCCGCTGAGCGCTTCCGACTTTTCGTCGTACATGCTCAAGGCGCAGGGCTCGGGCGCCAAGATCATCGGCCTGGCGAACGCCGGTGGCGACACCATCAACGCGATCAAGGCGGCCAAGGAGTTCGGCCTCACCGCCTCGGGCAAGCAGCAGATGGCGGGTTTGCTGATGTTCATCAACGACGTGCACAGCCTGGGGTTGCCGGCCACGCAGGGCATGCTGCTGTCCACCGGCTTCTACTGGGACCGCAACGACGAGACCCGCGCCTGGTCGCGCCGCTATTTCGAGCGCATGAAGAAGATGCCCAACATGGCCCAGGCCGGTGCCTACTCGGCCACGCTGCACTACCTCAACGCCGTCAAGGCGACCGGCACCGACGAGACCGGCGCCGTGATGGCCAAGATGAAGGCCACACCCATCAACGACATGTTTGCCAAGAACGGCCGCATCCGCGAAGACGGCCGCATGGTGCACGACATGTTCCTGGTGCAAGTCAAGAAACCCGGCGAGTCGAAGTACCCCTGGGACTACTACAACATCCGCGACACGGTGAGCGGCGACAAGGCCTTCACGCCACTCGCATCGAGCACCTGCCCGCTGGTCAAAAAATGAGTTCATCCACCCGCTGGAAGCAGCGCCCCGAAGGTTCGACCTGGGGCGACTTCGGGCCCGACGACCAGCTCGGCCGGCTCAACCTGCTCACGCCCGAGAAGGTCAAACAAGGTGTGGCCGAGGTCCAAGAGGGCCTGTCGTTCGGCCTCAGCCTGCCGCTCGACTACCCCGGTGGCGCCTTGCTCAACCCACGCCGCCACCCGCCACGCCTGAAGCCGACCGACCTTGACGGTGACCCGTTCATGAACATGCCGCTGCGCCGCTTCGACGCACGCTTCACCGACGTGGTGTGCGACGACCAGGTCAACATCACCCTGCAGTACTCGACGCAATGGGACACCTTCGCGCATGTGGGCTCCTGGTTCGACGCCGACGGTGACGGCGAGCCGGAGAAGGTCTACTACAACGGCTACCGCGCCCATGAAGACGTGCTCGGCCCGGGCGACCTGAAGCTCGCGTCATGCCCCTGCGGCGCCGAGGGTGGCTCGTACGCCATGAAGCTCGGTGTGGAGACCTTCGCCGTGAAAGCCATTCAGGGCCGCGGTGTGCTGGTCAACCTGCGCGCCCATGTGGGCGACACCCGCGAGCGTGTGGGCTACGAGCGGCTGATGCAGATACTGGAGGCCGACAAGGTGCAGGTGGAGAAAGGCGACATGCTGCTTTTCTACACAGGCTTCGCCGACCTCATCCTCGGCATGGACCGCCAACCCGACATGACCGTGCTCAACAAGGCCTGCGCCGCACTCGACGGCCGCGACGAGCGCCTGCTGCAATGGATCACCGACAGCGGCGTGGCCGCGCTGATCGCCGACAACTACGCCGTCGAGGCCTACCCCGCACGCCCACCCGAAGGCGACGACCCGCGCGCCGCGCTGCCGCTGCACGAACACTGCCTGTTCAAGCTGGGCGTGCCGCTGGGGGAGCTGTGGTACCTGACAGAGCTCGCTGACTGGCTGCGTGCGAACAATCGCTCGCGCTTTTTGCTGACCGCACCACCGCTGCGACTGCCGGGCGCCGTGGGCTCGCCGGTCACTGCGGTGGCCACCGTGTAGCCTTTGTCCAAGTCCGACTTCGACAAGCTCAGCCCGAACGGAGCCTTTCGAGTCGCCTCTACCTCCCTCAACCGTTCGCCCTGAGCTTGTCGAAGGGCCAGTCACCCAAGCACCATGGACCCGATTTCAGACATCGCCGCGCCCTTCGAAAAAGACTTCGGCGTCATCGCCGAGCTGATCCACGCCCACGCCCAACGCGACCCGCAACACACCGCGCTGATCGACAAGCAGTGCAGCGTCACCTACGGCCAGCTCGACGCGATGATGGACCGCGTGGCCGCCGCGTTGAAGCGCGATGGTGTCAAGCCACGCGACGCCATCGCCATCTGCGCCAGCTCGTCGGTGCACTACGCCGCCATCTTCATGGGCGCGCTGCGCGCCGGCGTGGTGGTGGCGCCGCTCGCCCCCGGCTCCACCGTCGAGCAGCTCACCGGCATGCTGAAAGACGCAGCCGCCAAGCTGCTCTTCACCGACGCGAGTGCCTCCGAAGCCATCACCGCCGCCAAGGGCTTGAAGCTCAGCTGCATCTCGCTCGATGGCTCGCCGATCGGCCGCCAGCTCAAGGACTGGGTGGCACCGGCCGGCACGAAATTCAAGGCCGTGACGCCCCAACCCGACTGGGCCTTCAACATCATCTATTCGTCGGGCACCACCGGCACGCCCAAAGGCATCGTGCAGCCGCACAGCATGCGCTGGGCCCACGTGCGCCGCGGCGGCAATGCCTACGGCTACGGCCCGCAGTGCACCACCATCCTGGCCACGCCGCTGTACAGCAACACCACGCTGGTGGTTTTCTTCCCCACGCTGGCCTGGGGCGGCACGCTGGTGCTTTGCCCCAAGTTCGACGCCATCGGCTACCTCGAGCTGGCACAACAGCACCGGGCCACGCACACGATGCTGGTGCCGGTGCAGTACCAACGCATCATGGCCGTGCCCACGTTCGACAACTACAACCTGAAGAGCTTCACCGCCAAGTTCTGCACCAGCGCGCCGTTCGGCGCGGCGCTCAAGGCCGACATCGTGAAACGCTGGCCGGGCACGCTCAACGAGTTCTACGGCATGACCGAAGGCGGCGGCACCTGCATCCTGGAAGCCCACCTCCACCCGACCAAGCTGCACACCGTGGGCCAGCCCGCCGAGGGCCACGACATTCGCCTCATCAACGAAGACGGCAAAGAAGTGCCGCCAGGCGAGATGGGCGAAGTGGTGGGCCGCTCGGTATCGATGATGACCGGCTACCACCGGCAACCCGCCAAGACCCGCGAAGCCGAATGGACCAGCCCCGAAGGCCTGCGCTTCATCCGCACCGGTGACGTGGGGCGCTTCGACGCAGACGGCTTCTTGACCCTCATGGACCGCAAGAAAGACATGGTGATCAGCGGCGGCTTCAACATCTACCCGAGCGACCTCGAAGCGGTGATGCGCAAGCACCCGGCCGTGGCCGACGTGGCGGTGGTGGGCGTGCCGTCCGAGGCCTGGGGCGAGACGCCCGTCGGCTACGTGGTGCGCAAGGCGGGCAGCGAGGTGAGCGAAGCCGCGCTGCTCGACTGGTTCAGCCAGCAGGTCGGCAAGACGCAGCGCCTGTCGAGCCTGCACTTCATCGACGAGCTGCCGCGCAGCGCCATCGGCAAGGTGCTCAAGCGTGAGCTGCGCGATCGGCACCTGGCAAACGCCTGATCACACCAGGGCCACACGTTTGCGCCACCCGCGGCAGTGCTTGCCCTAGGCGGGAAAGCCCTTATAGCTCGCACGGTCGTGCACAAAGCAATCTGCGTCGACAAACCGGCAGGGCCATCGGCCCAAGCCGACTACAACGACGGAGACAACCATGTTCTTTTCAATCAAACGAGCCAGCCAACTGCTGGCCTCGGTGGTGGTGGCGTTTGCTTCTTTGAGTGCCCCCCAAGAAGCCGCGGCGGCCAACAACGACCCGATCGTTCTGGTGCACGGCTTTCTCGGTTTTGGCCCCGACGAGCTCAAGGCCGTGGGCTTCACGTATTGGGGCGGCTTCAACGACGTCGCCGCGCATCTGCGAAGCCACAACGGTTCGCACCAGGTGTTTGCCGCAGCGGTCGGCCCAGTCAGCTCGAACTGGGATCGAGCCGTCGAGTTGTTTTACCAAATCAAAGGCGGCTGTGCCGACTACGGTGCCAAGCGCACGGCCCGCTTCGCTGCCTTTGGGATGATCCAAAAACCCGCCGGCAAGTGCTGGGCGGCCGACCGCTTCAACAACCCCCACAACTACCCGCTGGCGCTCTACCCGCAGTGGGATGCCAACCACCCGATCCACTTGGTGGCACACAGCCAAGGGGGCCAGACATCGCGCGCCCTGGTGCAGCTGCTGGAAAACGGCTCGCCGGCCGGTGACGAGGGCGGCGGCGCGCTTTTCACCGGCGGAAAGATCGGCTGGGTCAAAAGCGTGACCACCATCTCCGCACCTCACAACGGGACCACCCTGCGCGACGTGATCATCGACTTTGTTCCCAAGGTCTCCGAGCTGGCCGGCAAGCTGGTTGAAGTGGCGGGCCTGGGCGGCAGTGCAAACCCGGTCTACAAGTTCCGGCTGGAGCAATTCGGCCTCGCGGAACGACCGGCCGAGAACCCCCAAGAATTTCTCCAGCGCATCCGGGGCGCCGCTTTCTGGTCGACCGCCAACCACAACGCCGCGCAATGGGACCTGGGCCCCGACGGTGCCAAAGAGCTCAACAGCTGGGTCAAGACCTCGCCCAACGTTTACTACTACTCGATCGGCAGCAAGGCCACCGAGTGGGGCAGTTTTTGCTGCAACAACACGGATCGCTTGATTGCGCCCATCCAGAGCAGCAGCTACCAGTACGCACGCAACGACATGATCTTTTTTCTCAAGCCCACCGCCGGCGAATGGATCGTGCCGGCGCTGTTTCAAGAAGGCATGGGTTCGTACCGGCAAACCAACCCCAACCGCGTATTGATCGACAGCGCGTGGTTTCCAAACGACGGCGTGGTCAACACCATCAGCATGAAATCGCCCAACGGCCAGCCGGTGCGCAACTACGACGGCAACTCGGTGCGTGGCAGCTGGAACTACATGGGGTACTACAACCAATACGACCATTTCGACGT
>NZ_JANOCG010000477.1:0-6351 GCF_031412075.1 Rhizobacter sp. | reverse complement strand
GCCGTCGAGCGCCACCTTGAGCGACTTGTAGCCCGCGTCCGACGCCTCGAAGGAGAGGTCGTCGCAGAACACCACGAAGCGCTCGGGTCGATCGGCCACGAGGTCCACGATGTCGGGCAAGTCCACGAGGTCCCGCTTGTCGACTTCGATCAGCCGCAGTCCCTTCGAAGCGAACTCCGCGAGCGCCGCCTTCACCAGCGAGCTCTTGCCGGTGCCGCGCGCGCCGGTGAGCAGCACGTTGTTCGCGGGTTTGCCGGCCACGAACTGCGCGGTGTTCTCGCGCACGCGCCGCTTCTGCTCGTCGATGTCCTTCAGGTCCGAGAATCGGATCGAGTGCGGATGGCGCACGGCCTCGAGGTAGCCGCCGCGCGTATTGCGCCGCCAGCGGAATGCCTTGGCGGACTTCCAGTCCGGCGCCTGGGTCGATGCGGGAAGCAGCCGGTCGAGGCGCTCCACCAGGTCGCCCAGCCGCTCGGCGATGCGCTTCAGCTCCTCGCTCATTTGAGCTTGAACACCAGCAGCCAGTAGTAGGTGACCTCTTCGATGCGCGCCTCGGAGGCCACGGGAGCCACGAGCTCGATCAGCTCCTGGTGGGTGGGGAAGTTCTTCATGATGTCGAATTCCTCGCCCGAGGCGAGCTTGCGCTTCTGGTAAGTGTTGCCTTCGGCGTCGCGGCGGGAGAGCGGCGTGGAGCTCCACTCGGTGAATGTGTTGTCCAGTATCGCCACCACGGAGCCGGATGCCAGCTTGAGCGACAGGTTCTTCAGGAAGACCGCAAGCTGCGCCTTCTTCACGTGCGACCACCAGAAGCCGGCGAAGGCGGCGTCGAACTGCCGGGGCACAGCGAGGGCATAGGCATCGGCCAACGTGAACTGAACGCGCTCGTGCGGCAGCGGCTTGGCGCGCGCCAGCGTGAGCACTTCTTCGTTCACGTCGGTGGCCGTCCACGACGTGCAGGTCGCTGCGGCAAATGGCGTCCAGTAGCCGGTGCCGCAGGCCACTTCGAGCACCTGGCGGCCGTCGAACAGCGGCGGCAACCAGGCTTTCACCGCGGCGATGTCGGCCTGCCGCTCGGGCTTGGCGTAGATGCGTTCGTACTCGCGCGCGCGCAGCGCGTAGTAGCGGCGCATGTCGTTGGGTAGGTCACTGCTCATGATCACAACCCAGGGTACAGCCGGCTGGGGTTGAACACACCCGCGGGGTCAAAGGCGGTCTTCAAGTCACGGTGAATGCGGTCCAGTGGCGCTTTCAGCGGCGCAAACGCACCGCCGGCCTTGTGTTGTGCCATGAACAGCGTGGCGTGCCCACCCGCGCGCAACGCGGCCTCGCGCACCTTGGCGGCCGATGCCGAAGTGCACAGCCAGCGCTGCGCGCCATGCCATTCGATCAGCTGCTCGCCCGGCAGGATCAGCGGCCTGGCCGTGGGCGGCAGCGACAGGCGCCACAGCGAGACGCTGCCACCGGCCACGGCCTTTTGCGCCTTGGTGAAGTATTCGTCGGTGTGGTGGCGCAGGCCGTCCCAGAAGGGGCTGGCGTGCGCCGGCTCGATCACGTCGCCACCCATGCGGGTGATGGCGGCCTGCACCGCGGCGAGCGCGCCACGCAGGCGCACGAGCAAGGTGCCGTCCCACCACGCGCTGGCATTGAGCGGCAGCGGCTGGCCGCCCCACAGGTTGAGCTTGTCGAGCGCGGCCACCTGCTCCAGCTGGAAGCGCAGCGTGGCGGTGGCCGGCGCCATCGGCAACACCTTGAGCGAGACCTCGAGGATCACCCCCAGCGTGCCCATCGAGCCGGCGAGCAGGCGCGACACGTCGTAGCCCGCCACGTTCTTCATCACCTGGCCGCCGAAGCTCAGCACCTCGCCCTTGCCATTGAGCAGGCTGGCGCCCAGCACGTAGTCGCGCACCGCGCCGACCGAGGCGCGTGGCGGGCCCGACAAGCCCGCCGCCACCATGCCTCCCACCGTGGCGCCCGTGCTGCCGTGGGTGATGAAGTGCGGTGGCTCGAAAGGCAGGCACTGCCCGCGTTCGGCGAGCGCCGACTCGAGCTCGATCAAGGGGGTGCCAGCGCGTGCGGTCACCACCAGCTCGCTCGGTTCGTAACTGGAGATGCCGGCCAGCTGCGTGGTGTGCAGCGGCTCGCCCACGGGCGCCTCGCCGTAAAAACTCTTGCTGCCACCGCCGCAGATGTTGAGGGACGTGCCGGCGGCCTGGGCAGCCAGCACACGGTCGATCAAGGTTTGGAGTGCAGGGTCAGTGGCGTTCATGGGTGAGGGCTATTCTCGCCCGACCCGCTCGCCAGCGCCGGCCCCGAGCCGCGATGTAGAAGACATCTCGTCAGATACAGGGGCAGTTGCCTACGTCGCCGCCCCCGATGACGACCTTGGCATTACCGTCTTTTCCACCCCACGCAGCAAGCGAAAGCGCCATCCCAGTGGACAGAACGAACTGAGCGCAGTGACTCTGAAAATAAGGTGAAGGGGGTAGTACTGCATGAGTGCTTCAGACCACCGGCATGCCTGGCTCAGTCCTGTTGAAGCCTTCGAAACCAATGGAGGATTTGCCGCGGCGGCGGCCTCTCTTCCCCGCCATAAGCGAGGCCATACAACCGTGGGCTACTTCAAGACTTCGGCGCCAGCAACCCACTGGCTGGGTGCCGAAAGGCAACAGGACGCAAGCGTTGAAAGCACGAACGCGGGATTGAGTTCGCGGCGGCCTTCGCTTGTCTAATGCGCGCTGTTCAAATTCCCCCGGCGCATTTTCATGACACATCGAACCCTTCTCTCCGCCACTGCGGCCCTGTTGTTTTCTGCTCCGGCGTGGGGCGTCGACTGGCCCGCCGGCTATTCCAAGTGCGCCAATGAAGGCCAGACCTGCGAAGTCGGCAGCCGTGCCAGGAACGTTTCTTATGGGATCAAGGACAAGTGGGTTGTTCGCACCGTGAGTGGCCACGTGGCCTGCACAAACGCCGCCTTCGGTACAGACCCTTTCCGGGGCAGGGTAAAAAAATGCGCCATTGGCCCCGTGGCGACCTCGACGCCGCCTGTCACCCCTCCAACGACGCCTCCCAGGCCGCCTGTCACACCACCGGTCACTCCCCCGGTCACTCCCCCGGTCACGCCACCCCCTTCGTCTGACGCCAGCGTGGAATCCGCACGCAGCGGGTGGGCCACCCAAGGGGGCGGAACAACGGGCGGCGCGGCTGCCGGTGCCACTGCGATTTACAAGATCAACTCCGCCCGCCAATTGCTCGACGTGCTGAAGGCCGAAGGCGACAAGCCCAAGATCATCAAGCTCTACGGCACGGTGGACATGGCCGGCGCTGACAACGGTGGCCCTTTCAGGAGTGCCGCCGATCAGAAGGCGCGCATTGCCGTCAAGCTGGGCGGCAACACCACGCTGATCGGTCTCGGTGCAGACGCTCGATTGCTCAACGCCAGCGTGTCGATCAAGGGCGTCGACAACGTCATCGTCCGCAATCTCACCATCGTCAATCCTTGCGACATCGATCCGCAGTGGGATTCACAAGACGGCGGTGGCAACTGGAACTCGGAATACGACGGCCTGGTGATCGACGGATCGACGCGCGTGTGGGTCGACCACAACGTGTTCACCGATGCGCCGCAGACGGACGCGGCACTGCCGGTGGTCAACGGCAAGCTCAAACAATGTCACGACGGTGCGCTCGACGTGAAAAACGGCGCCGACTACGTCACGGTGTCCAACAACGTGTTCGACCAGCATTCCAAGAACACACTGGTGGGCTCCAGCGACAACGCCACGGAAGACAACGGCCACTTGAGGGTGACCTTCCACGGCAACCACTACCTTCACATCGCCAGCCGCACGCCACGGGTGCGATTCGGGCGCGTGCATCTGTACAACAACTTCCACGAAGGCAGCCGAGAAGCCCAGGTGTATGCACACGAGTACAGCATCGGTGTGGGGTACCAGGCCAAGATCATTTCGCAGAACAACGTGTTCGACGTCGCGGGGGCCACGGGGTGCGCGCACATTGTCAAGAACCCGGGGTCGGACGGAAAGGCCGGGGCCATCCTGGATTCGGGCTCGTTGGTTAACGGTTCAGCCCTGAACCTTTCGAGCGCCTGCAGGTTCAGCAGCGCGGTGGGGTGGACGGTGCCGTACAGCTTCACATTGTTGAAGGCCAGCGACGTCAAGTCCGCGGTGCAGGCGCAGGCTGGCGTCGGCAAGCTCAGCGTCAAATAAGGTGAGGGCGTTCGCCGCAATGGCGGCGGGCGCCTTTTTTGGAGGCCCAGGTCATGGCGTTTCCGCCACCACCTGCCTGCGCAAACCATCGAGGTCGAGCACGCGCAACCCCCCGTATTCGATGCGGATCAAATCCAGCCCCTGCAGCGCGTGCAGCGCTTCGTTCACCCGCTGGCGCGACAAGCCCACCAGGTAGCCCAGCTCCTGCTGGGTGATGCGCAAGAGGCTGCCCACCCCGGGGTAGAGCGTGGGGTGAAAGAGCGCCGCGAGGCTGCGCGCCACACGCACATCGGGGTCGTTCATGCGGTCGATCTCGCGCGCACCGATGAACTGGCCCAGGCGCTCGTTGAGCTGCTGCAGCACGAAGCGGTTGAACGGAATGCTGCGGTCGATCAGCCAGTGAAAAGTCTCGACGCTGATGCCCGCCACCACGCTCTTGCGCAGCGCCTGGATGTTGTAGCGGTAGACCTCGCGCTTGAGCACCGTGCCTTCACCGAACCACCCACCGGGCGGCACGCCGGTGAAGGTGATGGGCACACCACGGCTGGAGTCGTTGCTCATCTTCAAGAGACCGTCGATCACACCGAACCAGAAGGTGGCCGGGCGGCCCACGCGGCACAGCAGCTCACCGATGGCGACGTTGACGACCTTGATGTCGGCGACGGCGCGCTCGCGTTCGTCGGCCTGCAAGGTCTTCAGCCACGGGATGTCGGCCAGCTCGGCCTCGGTGGCCTGGCGTGCACGCGCCGCCAGCGGCGGGTGGCTGACCGTGATGCCGGGTTCGTCGCGGGAGGCCATGGCGGGAGGGCGCTGGGGCAAGAGGCTGGGGTAAGAACGGGGGAGGAGTGTCCCTAGGATTGTCGTTAGAACGACAGCTTGGCGTCAAACTTCTTCTTACAGTCCGCCCAAGAGCAGGGCCTCCTGCCGACCCCGGAGACAGCGACTGTGGTGACCACGACCTTCCCGCGTTTGATGCTGGAGCACGCCGCCCAACGGCCCGATGCCCCGGCTCTGCGCGAGAAAGAGTTCGGCATCTGGCAGACGCTGAGCTGGTCGCAGCTGGCCACGCTGGTGCGCGAGCTGGCGGGCGGCCTGGCCGCCGCGGGTCTGCAGCGTGGGCAGCACGTGGTGGTCATCGGCGAAAACCGGCCACGCCTGTATGCGGCCATGCTGGCGGCGCAGTCGCTCGGGGCCATTCCCGTGCCGCTGTACCAGGACGCGGTGGCCGGCGAGTTTGTCTTCCCGATCGTCAACGCCGAAGTGGCGTTTGCGGTGGTCGAAGACCAGGAGCAGGTCGACAAGATGCTCGAAGTGCGCGAGCAATGTGCCGACCTGAAGCACATCTGGTTCGACGACCCGCGGGGCCTGCGCAATTACAGCGAGCCGGGTGTCAACGCGATCGACACGCTGATCGAATCAGGCCGCGCTTTCAACGCCGCTCACGCGAGTTTCTTCGACAGCGAAGTGGCCAAGGCGCAAGCCGGCGACGTGGCCGCGATGTTCTTCACCTCCGGCACCACCGGCAATCCCAAGGGCGTGGTGCACACCCATTTTTCGCTGATCGACCGCGCCCAGGCCGGCGCCCGTTTCGACAAGCTCAGCCACCGCGAAGAGGTGCTGGCCTACCTGCCGCTCGCCTGGATCGGGCAGAACGTGTTTTCGTATGCGCAGTGGCTGGCCTGTGGCTACGTGGTGAACTGCCCCGAGTCGGCGGCCACGGTTCACATCGATCTGCGCGAGGTCGGGCCCACGTATTACTTCGCGCCGCCGCGCGTGTTCGAGGCCTTGTTGACCAGCGTGATGATCCGCATGGAAGACGCCGGTGCGATCAAGCGCTGGCTGTTCCAGCGTTTCATGGCCGTGGCGCGCCGTGTCGGCCCGGCGCGCATGGATGGCCACACCGTTGGCCTGCTCGACCGTGTGCTGTACGCGCTGGGCAATGTGGCGATTTACGGCCCGCTGCGCAACACGCTGGGCCTGTCGCGTGTGCGGGTGGCCTACACCGCTGGCGAGGCCATCGGCCCTGACCTGTTCAGCTTCTACCGCTCGATCGGCGTCAACCTGAAGCAGCTGTACGGCTCCACGGAGACGGCGGTGTTCGTCTGTCTGCAACCGGACCACCAGG
>NZ_JANOCG010000476.1:0-6030 GCF_031412075.1 Rhizobacter sp. | reverse complement strand
CAGGGCGCCGCCGATGCCGCCGACCCCGTGCACGCCGACCACGGCGAGCGAGTCGGCCGCCCCCAGCATCTTCTTCAGGCCGTTGACGCCCCACCGGCAGGCGAAGCCGGCCACGAAGCCGATCACGATGGCGCCCATCAGACCGACGTTGCCGGCCGCCGGGGTGATGGCCACCAGGCCACCGACTGCGCCGGACGCAGCGCCCAGCATCGAGGCCTTGCCCTTCATCAGCGCTTCGCCGATGCACCAGGCCAGCACCGCTGCCGCCGTGGCAGAGAAGGTGTTGGCGAAGGCCAGCACGGCGAAGTTGCCGGCTTCGAGCGCCGAGCCGGCGTTGAAGCCGAACCAGCCCACCCACAGCATCGAGGCACCCACCATCGTCAGCGTCAGCGAGTGCGGCGTGAAGGCTTCCTTGCCGTAGCCCACGCGCTTGCCGATCATGTAGGCACCCACCAGGCCGGCCACGGCAGCGTTGATGTGCACCACGGTACCGCCGGCGAAGTCGAGCGCGCCCCATTGCCAGATCAGGCCGGCCTTGGCGGTCATGTCTGCGGCCACGGCGGCGGAGCTGTAGGCGTCCGGGCCCATCCAGTACCACACCATGTGTGCGATCGGTGCGTAGCTGAAGGTGAACCACAGCACCATGAACATCAGCACGGCCGAGAACTTGATGCGCTCGGCGAAGGCACCCACGATCAGGCAGCAGGTGATGCCGGCGAAGGTGGCCTGGAAGGCCGCGAACAGCAGCTCAGGAATGTAGACGCCCTTGCTGAAAGTGGCGGCCATGGCCATCGAGCCGTCGGCCGGGTTGAACAAGCCCTTCATGAACAGGCGATCCAGCCCGCCGATGAACGAGTTGCCTTCGGTAAACGCTAGGCTGTAGCCATAGACGAACCACAGCACGACGATCAACGAGAAGGTGACCATCACCTGCATCAGGACCGACAGCATGTTCTTGCTGCGCACCAGGCCGCCGTAGAAGAGGGCGAGGCCCGGCACCGTCATCATGATGACGAGCAGGGTGGCGACGATCATCCAGGCCACGTCGCCCTTGTTGGCGACGGGTGTCGGGGCTGCCGAAGCGGCAGGAGCCGCAGCCGATGCGGCCTCCGCAGGCGCAGACGCCGCTGCAGGAGCGGCAGCGACCGAAGCAGCCGCCTCCGGTGCGGATGCGGCCTGCGCGTACGAGGCTCCGCTGAAGCCCAGGACCGACAGGCCCAGGACGAAAGTTGCAATGAGTTTTTTCATGGGGGTTGTCTCTCTTTTTCGCGTCAGAGGGCGTCCTTGCCCGTCTCACCAGTGCGGATGCGCACCACCTGCTCCAGCGGCGAGACAAAAATCTTGCCGTCGCCGATCTTGCCGGTGCGGGCTGCGGTTTCGATGGCTTCGATCACGCGGTCGATGAGCGAGTCATCCACGGCGGCTTCGATCTTCACCTTGGGCAGAAAGTCCACCACGTACTCCGCACCGCGGTACAGCTCGGTGTGGCCCTTTTGGCGGCCGAAGCCCTTGACTTCGGTCACCGTGATGCCCTGAACGCCAATGGCGCTGAGGGCCTCACGAACTTCGTCAAGCTTGAACGGCTTGACGATGGCAGTCACCATCTTCATGGTCATCTCCAGTTAGAGGATTCAGTGGGTGTTGCAGCTACTTCGACTTGGTGATCGTCACGACGGCGTGGTCCGTGGGGAGCGCCATCAGGGCGAAGGGTCTTGTGCAGCTTTTGTGCCAAGGCCTTTTTGGGGCATCGCGCCCCATCGGCGAGCCTTCTTTTGTCTGACAACGTTCCATTGCACCAAATAAGTGTTCTCCCGGTCGAAACCACGCAGGCGGCACGCTTTTGGTGCGAATCACCCTGAGTCAGCCCGGGCGCCCGGCCGGGCACAATTGCCGCCACATGACAGCGGCGCACACGTCTGCGCCGCGCATGCACAGGGAGAGAAGAACATGTCACTTGCGGTCATCCACAGCCGGGCGCTTGACGGCCTCGCCGCGCCGGCGGTCACGGTCGAGGTTCATCTGGCCAACGGTTTGCCCAGCTTCACGCTGGTGGGTCTGGCTGACACCGAGGTCAAGGAAGCGCGCGAGCGCGTGCGCGCCGCGCTGCAAAACAGCGGGCTCGAATTTCCCCACAACAAAAGAATCATCGTGAACCTGGCGCCGGCCGACCTGCCGAAAGAAAGCGGGCGCTTTGACTTGCCGATCGCCTTGGGCATCCTCGCGGCGAGTGGCCAGGTCGACGCACAACGCCTGTCGCGCTTCGAGTTCGCGGGTGAGTTGTCATTGGCCGGCGACCTGCGACCGGTACGCGGCGCCTTGGCGATGGGGCTGGCGCTGCAGCGTGATGCCCAAACGGCGCGCGCTCTGGTGTTGCCCGTTCAAAGCGCACAAGAGGCGGCCCTGGTCGAAGGCCTCGCCATTCACAGCGCCGCCCACCTGCTGGAGGTGGTGCAGGCCATGCAGCCCGTCGTGGATGCAACCCAGGCGGCCGAACTGCCGCGGGCCCGGGCCGAGGTGTTTTACAACCCCGTCAGCGTGCCCGACCTGATCGAAGTCAAAGGCCAGGCCGCTGCCAAGCGTGGGCTCGAGCTCGCCGCGGCGGGCGGGCACAGTGTGTTGATGATGGGCCCACCCGGCACCGGCAAATCGATGCTGGCGCACCGGTTTGCGGGCTTGTTGCCGCCGCTGTCGCAAGACGAGGCGCTCGAGTCGGCCGCGGTGCTGAGTTTGAATGGTGGCTTCAGCCCCGAGCGCTGGGGCGTGCGGACGACCCGCCAGCCGCACCACAGTGCGTCGTCGGTCGCGCTGGTCGGTGGTGGCTGTGGCGTTTCAAAATAGATGCGACGACGCCTTAATAGCTGCGACTGAATAGACATAATCATCTGCGCGTAGATGCAGGGGTCGCGTGCGTGATTATTGAGAAAAGGCAACTCGAACAAGTCCAACTTCGCCATTTAGTGGTGAGGCGCGGTCCACCAGAGGATTGCGTCGTATGGTGGTACGGCGCAGCCCGACGCAACCTCAGAGACAGGACTCTTCCTCTAATAGTCGTTTGGTTCCGCAGACTACGCGCCGACGGTTCCTTGGGCCCGTTCATCCGACATGACGTGGGCATTACCGAGCTGGCACTCCTCCAAATCGGGACAATCTGGAATGAAGGAAGTTGCAGAAGCCAGATCTTGTTGGAGGAGCGTGAGTTCAGTGTCGACTTTTCGCCCGGGAAATGGCGCTACACGAGCCAGGCCCGATCCGCTGACCTCGGCCCCGATCCGCTGATCCCAGTCGATGAGTACCCGCTTCGTCATCCCCTCAGAGACCGAAGCGAAGTATTGGTGTTCGATCTGCAAGATGGGCGCGAACTGCTCGTGCCATCGCTAGAGTTCTTTTCGCGATGCTACGGCCGATCAGCCGAGGTTAACCGTGTGTTGAGTACCTACCGGTGGAGCGACGCAGAGCCGCGCCTCTACCTGCCGGACACTGAGCCAGTACCCTCCGGGCTCTGGTCCGTCAAACTGCCATCCAACATCTACAACGATGACGCGATGTTCGTGGCGCATGTGAAGTACGACAACCACGCCAGGATCGCTGCCAAGAGCGTCTACTCCAATCTGGAGACACAATTCGACAGCCCCAGCGGCTGGGCATTCCCACAGATCGGGCCGTGGTTTGTCGGACCAGCCAAGCTAATTGTGGAAGGCATCCCACTGGCGCGAGATCGGTTCCTGGCGCTGCGCATCGTCGGAGGCTCGGAGCCCAACGGCCCTCGCATATGGAGCTTCCGAGAGAACCCTGGCGAAGCGGACGAACCCGCACCGGACGGAGCCCCGCAAAGCGACTGGACTGGCGGGCGCGACAAAAGGCACGGCGATATTCGCTCACTGGTGAACGTAACCCCGAACGACCCAGCCGGCCATGACGGCAACATCGTCGAGGTGCGCAATCCCGGGTTCCGCATCGTAGGCCCACGTCGAGAGGTCGTCCCACATAAACTTTCCAACGCGAAGACGCGACCTGGGCCCCCGGTCCCGGATGAAAAGTCCGATAAGCATTCACCAGGGGAGAGACAAGGGTCTGGTGCCACTGGCGTGGCATCTATACACACTTTAACCAAGCTCGAATCGAGCGGCGCAGCGCGGGATGTGTGGAACGCGCTGCTTCATCTGAAACAGACGTGCCGCGAAGTGATCGAGGCAGTCGGTTGGTGCAGCGCGCAGCTTGACGAAATCAATTTCATCGACAAGGAGCCATGCATGGTGGCCTTGTTGCCATCCGACGAAAAGCAGGACAAGGGAGTTGCGTTGCCCGCGTCCAATTGGGTGTATGTCGATCACGCACAGACTCGGATCCGAGGCGTTCTTATTGCGTTCGTGAGGACCCCCGACCGGTCTGCATACATCTTCGAGATAGAGCGGCGGAGCGGCCAGCGCACGGCCCAGGATGGCAGCACCTACGAAAAGGAGCAGGCGTTCTGCGGCTTGATCGTCTCACCGCCTGCAGGCGCTAAGCCGAGCGAGTGGATCCCCAAAGTTCTCGAGGGAATTCGCAGCAATCAAGGCGTCATGGTGCGTGTGATCCCGTACTGTCCCGGCCACCTTGTTGACTACTACCGAAGATCATCGTCCCGTGCCGATGACATCGCCGGGCACTCGACAGTTGTTGCCGCTCTTGGAAAAGTAAACATCACTGTGCCGCGCCCAAAGGACAAGCCCCGCGAGTGACGGTCCATCAAGAAGCCGAGTTCTGATTTGCGCAAAAGAGAAAGCACCGCAGCCGGTACGCATTCGCGACTTCTTCGGTACCTGTCATTGCAGCTGACTTACCGAGATGCCGTTCCTTTCGCCAGAGCAGCAGCGACCGCGGCGTTGCACATCGCGGCGGAAGCTTCTATGTCGTCTAGCGCAGATGCAAGAAGAGCCTTGAACTTGACGTCGCGCTCCTCGGTCCACGGCATGCGCTGAAGCACCCCATCCACGCCCCCGCTCGGAAGCGAGTCCTCCAATAGTCGGCGGGCTTCAGCGACGCGCGCGAACCCACGAACCATCTTCAAACCAAGTTCCTCGCCCAGCGGAGCCAGTCGACTGGCGACCTCCAGGCCAATTGGCTCCAGCCGCGAGAACATGTCTTTTGCCATCTCCTCGTTGTCGGCGAAAATGTCCCAGGACGCGAAGAGGATCGCCAAACCAAAGCGGCGAAGGTGATCTGCAGCGAGATCCAGCATTGAACCAATCTGTGCAGCGGCCAGTGTCGCGATTCGACGCTCACCTTCGGCGCGCAGCCTCGACTCATTCTGGCTAAATCGAAGCGAGAGCCAAGCAACCAACAACGTCGCAAGGACTCCTAGTAACGTAGCCGCATTCCCCGTTCCGGGAGATACCCATAATGCTTGTCCTTGCTCCCAGGGAGTATTAACGGCACTCGCGGCGACAGAAGCCTTCGTGGCGCTTGCAGTGCTTGAAGCCTGCGCGGTATCCGCAACTTGTGCCATGACACTCCCTTTCTGCGCGCGTCTCGATCCTTGTGATCAAGCGAACTTGGCCAACACGGCCCCAAGACTGTGTTGATGCCTCCTAAAGCAGATTTCTATGACTGTAGCGGCTAGCTAGGTCCAGCGCCTTGAGCCGACACTCAACCTCAGTTGGGGGAGAGGGAGTCTGTCAAGGGCCGCCCCATGTATGGGTATGCGGCTGCACGCCGTCGTACCCCCACCAAGTCCACCAGTGGCGGCGGATTGTCGGGGAATACACTACGCCCAAAACACAATGGCCTCGCGGGCCGCTTGAGGGAGAGAAATGGCCACTGATCCGATCGCGCCCACGGTTAGCCCACTACCGACAATCGGGGACATAAAGACAGCCGCCACCCGCTTTTTAGCGTGGGCCCACAACTCGGGCGTTCTAAGTACAGACTCGTATTCGCCTGGTGGTGAACTGAGCGCACCGTTGTTTTCACCTCCTCTTACCGGGCCAGCGGTTGCTGCGCTACGTCAGCGTCAGGTTCGTTTCGTCGTAGCTGAGGAGGTTGCCGCTGACC
>NZ_JANOCG010000475.1:0-3145 GCF_031412075.1 Rhizobacter sp. | reverse complement strand
ACGTTGAAGACCTTGTGGTCTAGGTCTGTGGCGTCGACATCGAGGCTCATCACGCCGGGGTAGGGCATGTTGCTGACAGGCGGCAGGGTTTGTGCCGCGACGTTTGTGCAGGCCGCAAAGCTGATGGCAGCGGCCCAGGTGCGCAGGTGCGTGTGCATGGTTCTCCTTGTGGGGGAGCGCGCACGATACCGAGTGAAGGCCCACTTGTCACGGCGGCGTCAGGGCGGGTGCGGCGCCGCCGCTACAGTGCCGCAGGCATCACAAGACACGCGGGGAGACCGGCATGACCCAGACCAACTCGATCCAGGCGCCGATGGCCGCCACCGTGGTGCAGCTCGCCGTGAACGTGGGCGACGCGGTGCGTGCCGGCCAGCTGCTGCTGGTGCTCGAAGCCATGAAGATGGAGCACGAGATTCGCGCCGAGGCCGACGCGCAGGTGCTGCACGTGGCGGTGCAGGCCGGCGAGATGGTCAGCGAAGACGACCTGCTGCTCACGCTGGGTGCGGCCGTGGCCGGCGCGGCCACCGCTACAGCGCAAACGGTGCAGGCACAGGCCACGACCGCGCTGCGCGCCGACCTGCAAGAGGTCATCACCCGCCACGGCCACACGCTCGATGCGCAGCGCCCCGAGGCCGTGGCCAAGCGCCACGCCCTGGGCCTGCGCAGCGCGCGCGAAAACATCGCCGACCTGTGCGACGAAGGCAGCTTCACCGAGTACGGCGCACTGGCGTTTGCCGCGCAACGCAGCCGCCGCGCGCTCGACGACCTGATCCAGAACACACCCGCCGACGGCATGGTGACCGGCATCGGCAGCGTCAACAGCGCGCAGTTCGGTGAAGAAAAGTCGCGCTGCGTGGTGATGTCGTACGACGCCACCGTGCTGGCCGGAACCCAAGGCATGCGCAACCACCAGAAGACCGACCGCATGCTCGGCATTGCGCTTGAGCAGCGCCTGCCGGTGCTGCTGTTTGCCGAAGGGGGCGGGGGCCGCCCGGGTGACACCGATTCGTCGACCGTCGCCGGCCTGCACCTGCACACCTTTGCGAGTTACGCCCGCCTGAGTGGCCAGGTGCCGGTGGTGGGCATCGTCGCCGGCCGCTGCTTCGCCGGCAACGCCGCGCTGCTGGGCTGCAGCGACGTGATCATCGCCACGCGAAACAGCAACATCGGCATGGGCGGCCCGGCCATGATCGAAGGCGGAGGCCTGGGCGTGTTCACACCCGAGCAGGTGGGGCCGAGCCACATGCAGCACAGCAATGGCGTGATCGACGTGCTGGTCGCCGACGAAGCGCAGGCCGTGGCCGCCGCCAAGCAGTACCTGGCCTACTTCCAGGGCCGCTTGAGCGACTGGTCGGCCGGCGACCCCAACCGCCTGCGCGAGGCCTTGCCCGAAAACCGCGTGCGCACCTACGACATCCGTAAGGTGATGCAGGGCGTGGCCGACACCGGCTCGCTGCTCGAGCTGCGCGCGGGGTTTGGTGTCGGCATCTTGACGGCGCTGGTGCGCATCGAAGGCCGCCCGGTCGGCCTGATGGCCAACAACCCGGCGCACCTGGGCGGCGCGATCGACCCCGACGCGGCCGACAAGGCCGCCCGTTTCATGCAGCTGTGCAACGCACATGGCCTGCCGCTCGTGTCGCTGATCGACACGCCGGGTTTCATGGTCGGCCCCGAGATCGAAGAAAAGGCCCAGGTGCGCCACGTGAGCCGCATGTTCGTCACCGCGGCGCATTTGCGCGTGCCATTTCTCGCGGTGGTGCTGCGCAAGGGTTACGGCCTGGGTGCGATGGCCATGGCCGGGGGCGGCTTTCATTCGCCCTCGCTCACCGCCGCCTGGCCGAGCGGCGAGTTCGGCGGGATGGGCCTCGAAGGCGCGGTGCGCCTGGGCTACCGCAAGGAGCTGGCGGCCGCGCCCGAGGGCCCGGAGCGAGACGCGCTCTACAACAAGCTGGTGGCCGCGCAGTACGAGCGTGGCAAGGCGATCAACATGGCCGCCATGCTGGAGATCGACGCCGTGATCGACCCGGCGCAGACACGCCACTGGCTGGCGCGCGGCCTGGCCTCGTCGCGTGCGGGCGACAAGCGCAGCGCACCGGTCGACACCTGGTGAGCTGACGCGCGCTTGTCCTACAACGCCTTGCGGCGTTGGCAGGCAGCCACGGTTTGCGCCTGGGCCCACGATGCGGCATCGTTACAGGAGCCCACCCATGAAGACCCGATTCGACCCCATCACGACGTGGCTGGCCATTGCGTCGCTGGCGTGCCTGGTCGCTCTGAGCGGCTGCGGCCCGCAAGACGGCAGCGTCCCCGTCACCAGCGCGCAGGCCAATACGACCGCACAGACGCCCCGGGCGGCGCCGCCCGTGGTCAGTTTCCACCTGGGTGAGGTGCGCCACATCGAGACCCTCACCGAGCGCCCGAAGGGCACGGGCGTCGGCGCCGTGGCCGGCGGTGTGCTGGGCGGTGTGGTCGGTCACCAGGTCGGCGACGGCAACGGCCAAAAAGCGGCCACTGCGGTTGGCGCCGTAGGCGGCGCAGTGCTGGGCAACAAGATCGAGCGCGACCGCGCTGAAAAGGTCGTCGGCTACCGCATCGAAGTTCGCATGGACAACGGCGATGTGCGTCAATTTCAGCGCACCGATCTGGGCGGTTTGGCAGTGGGACGCCGGGTTCGCATCGATGGCGATTCGCTGACCCCCGCCTGAAGTCGATTCCTTGGTGCGAAACTCGCGGCTGCCCACAGCAAGGGAGCCCGCAGCATGGCCATTGGTTGGCTGACCGCCCTCAAAGTCATTCCCTGGAGCGACGTGATCGAAGCCACGCCCGGCATCGTCAAAGGCGCGCGCAAGATCTTCACCCGGGGCCAGCAGGTCGACGTGCCGGCGCCCGCCGCACCCGGCGCCAGCGCGCCCGATCGCGTGGTCCAGCTGGAAACCGCGCTGGCGCAACTGCGCGAGCAGCAGCAGGCTTCGGCGCAGCTGATCGAAACCCTGGCCGAACAAAACGCTCGCATCGTCGAAGCGGTGCAGATCCTGCGTGTTCGCACCCGCTTGCTGATGGTGGTGTGCGGCGTGCTCGCGCTGGTGTTGGTGGCCGCGGTGATGTGGGGGGTGAGATGAGCGCGCCCTGCATCCGTGTGGGCATC
>NZ_JANOCG010000474.1:0-4946 GCF_031412075.1 Rhizobacter sp. | reverse complement strand
CGCAGCGATTTGGCCAGGTCGGACATGGCCGAAAAGTCGGCCGCGCCCTTTTGATGAATCCAGCGGAACAACTGGGTGGCGCGAAAGCGCTTTTCACCCAACCGCTCGCAGAACGCGGCCAATCCGTCGAGGTCATATTCGAGCAGGTTGGCCGGTGTCATGGGTGAGTTCCTTGCGCCTGGCGTCGTGGCAACGCCTGCGTGGCGCCAGGCCAGAAGCCCGATGCCGGGATCAGCGGCTGAAAACGTTCATGCCGGGGAAAAAGAACGCCACTTCCTGGGCTGCCGTTTCCGGAGCGTCGGAGCCGTGCACGGCGTTGGCATCGATGCTGTCGGCGAAATCGGCACGGATGGTGCCCTTCTCGGCCTTCTTCGGGTCGGTCGCGCCCATCAGGTCACGGTTCTTGGCGATGGCGCCTTCGCCTTGCAGCACCTGGATCATCACCGGGCCCGAGACCATGAAGTCGACCAGGTCCTTGAAGAACGGGCGGGCCTTGTGAACGCCGTAGAACTCTTCAGCTTCACGACGCGAAAGGTGGGCCATGCGCGAAGCCACGATCTTCAGGCCAGCACCTTCAAAGCGGGCGTAGATCTGGCCGATCACATTTTTCGCGACTGCGTCGGGTTTGATGATGGAAAGGGTACGTTCGATGGCCATGATTTTTTCTCCTGAATCAAGCACTTGGCAAAGCCTTGGATTCTAACGCTTGAAGGTGGGTTCCTTGGTGTCAACCCGGCTCGCAGCTCTCAGCGGCCGCGACGGCCACCGCCGCCACCGAACCCGCCGCCACCACCAACACCACCACCGCCGCCACCAAAACCACCCCCACCACCACTTCGCCCACCGCCCCCGCCGCGGCCACCACCCCGCCCGCCCTTGTTGCGGAAAGCGTCGGCACCGATGTAGCCCACCGAGGTCTGCAGGGGATCGGGTTCACGAGGGGCTCCGCCCTTCTTGCCACCCCCACCGCCTTGCGGGCGAGGCGGCGCGCTCCCACCCGCACCGAACCCGCCACCCCCTCGGCCGAAACCAGCGCCGCCCACCGGGCCACGCGATTTGCCTTGCACGAAGCGCTTGTCGAAGGTCTGTTCCAGCGGGTTGGGAATCTTGCTCGGGTCGAAATCGAGGTCTTCGTCGTCGCGGTCGAAGTCGTCGCGCGCGGGCTCACGCGCCTGCGCCGGCACCGAGGTGGGTCCACCGGCCGGGCGCGGGCCCTGGCGTGGGCCACGGTCATTGCGCTGGTTGGTGTTGCCACGCTCGTTGCGCTGGTTGTTGCCGCGATTGCCGCCACGCTCGTTGTTGTTGGTGTTGTTGTTGCCGCGCTCATTGTTGGGGCGAGGCTCGCCGCCTCCACTGGCCAAGCGGCGGATGGTGCGCACGTCGTTGTCGTCGAGGTCAACCCACACGCCACGCTTGAGACCACGCGGCAGCACCACGGTGCCGTAGCGAATGCGGATCAGGCGACTGACCGTCAAGCCCACTTCGTCAAACAGCTTGCGCACCTCGCGGTTGCGGCCTTCGGTGATCACCACGCGGTACCAGTGGTTGGCACCTTCGCCACCACCGTCTTCGATCGACTTGAAGCTGGCCTTCTGGCCTTCGACGTCCACACCGGCCAGCAGCTCGGCCTTGTCGCCTTCGCTCAGCTTACCGAGCACACGCACCGCGTACTCACGCTCGACGCCAAAGCGCGGGTGCATCAACTGGTTGGCCAGTTCACCGGAGGTGGTGAACAGCAGCAAGCCTTCGGTGTTGAGGTCGAGACGACCCACCGACTGCCACTTGCCTTGCTGCAGGCGCGGCAGGCGGCGGAACACCGTCGGCCGGTTTTCCGGGTCGTCCATCGTCACGACCTCACCCACCGGCTTGTGGTACGCAATGATGCGCGGCGGCGGCGGCACGATGCGCACACGCACCGGTTTGCCGTTGACCTTGATCTGGTCGCCGAACGAGATACGCTGCCCCACATGGGCCGGCTCGTCGTTGACGGTCACGTGGCCGTCTTCGATCAATTGCTCCATGTCGCGCCGCGAGCCGATGCCCGATTGCGCCAGCACCTTGTGCAGCTTGGGAGCATCGGGCTCGGCGGCCAGCACGCGCTTGTATTCGCCGGGCTCCTCGGCGGACTCTTCTTCGGCAGCCGGGGCTTCCACGTCGAAATCGCCCGACAACACCTGGGCAAACACCTCACCCGCCTGGGCTGCGGCCACTTGCACGGGCGCCACAACGGCTGCGCCGGCTTCACCACCTTCGCGCACCTCGCCACGCTGCCGGTCCTTGCGGCCGCGGCGACGATTGCGAGACGAGCGGGGGCGATCTTCACCGCCGGCTTCGCCGTCTTCTCCACCGCCCTCCTGTGAGCCTGCGCTGCTCTCGCCGACGGCCTGTTCCGTCGAGGCAACGGCCACCGACGCCGGTGCCGGCTCTGCCACTGCGGCTGCGGCAGCGGGAACCGCAGGCGGCGACGCAAACACTTCACCCAGCGAGGGGGCGCGGAGCTCGGCATCGGCCCCGTCTTCTACCGGTTTAGCGACAGCCGCGCGGCGCTTGCGGGCTGGCTTGGGCAGCGCCTCTTCTGCGGCTTCGAGCGGGGGGGCTGCGACAGACTCCTCACCCACGGGCGCTTCAGCCTTGGGCGCACGACGACGCCTCACGGGCTTGGCCTCGGCCGGCGTAGCGTCTGCGGGCACGTTGGCAGTCAGGTCGGCCGGGGTGTCGTCGTCGGGGTGATTCATGCTTCTGGATCCATCGGAGCGGCATCGGCCGCAGGCTCGGGGTGAGAGGGGGTTATTTCAGCTTCAGGCTGAACGGCTTCGGTGGGGGTGGCGTTTTCCTGCGCAAGATCGGTCTCGGCACGCAGGTCTGGAAGCGGGACTTCCGTTGGCGCTTCAAAAGCCGCCTCGACCGCAGCTTCGGGCTCACCCTCCAGGCCGAGCGCCGCCTGTGCGGGCTCCTCCAGCAAGGAGGGCTGATCGTGCAGCGCTTCGCCCAAGGCCGCGACGCCCGGTGCAGAGCCATCGAGCATCGGCAACTGCTCCAGGCTGGCCAGTCCCAGGTCGTCGAGGAACTGCTTGGTGGTGGCAAACAGCGCAGGCCGACC
The DNA here is from genome assembly GCF_031412075.1 of Rhizobacter sp. Classification (GTDB taxonomy): domain Bacteria; phylum Pseudomonadota; class Gammaproteobacteria; order Burkholderiales; family Burkholderiaceae_C; genus Rhizobacter. The sequence goes on along the minus strand of NZ_JANOCG010000474.1, from coordinate 1,846 downwards.
GGGCGCTTCGCGGTAGCCGATGGCTTCGATCCAGCCGCGGTCTTCGAGCTGCTTGACGATCTGGCTGCTGACGGTGACGCCGCGAATGTCTTCCACATCACCGCGCGTCACCGGCTGGCGGTAGGCAATGATGGCCAGCGTTTCCATCACGGCACGCGAGTACTTGGGCGGCTTTTCGGGATTCAGGCGGTCCAGATAGTCGCGCATCTCGGGGCGGCTTTGAAAGCGCCAGCCGGTCGAGAGCGCCACCAACTCGACGCCGCGGTCTTCCCAGTCGCGCATCAGCTCATCGAGCAAAGAACGCAGGCTGTCGGGGCCGAGTTCATCGGCAAAGAGTGTGCGCATGTCCCTCATCGGCAGGGGCTGCTGCGCACAGATGAGCGCGGTCTCGAGGACGCGCTTCGCATCCTGTGTGTTCATGGACTTCGTCTACATCCTCAGTCGGGAGGGCCAGAGGGCTCTCTGGGATCGGGCTCTTTCACAGCGGCTTTTCGCACGGACGAACCGGCTGGCGGCGAATCCACATCAATGGCTGCTGAGTGGGTGACCTCAAGGTTCGATGCGTTCTCCGCGGCGAACCACTTGTCGCGCCTCATTCGGCGCGCTCACTTCCGTTGGTGGGCGCAATGCGCAGCGTCTAACGCTCATGCACCAGGAAAGGGGTTGGTCAGGATTGTATAGCCCTTGCTCAGGGGCTGCCATGCCGCGTATCCACCTGTTGCCAAGCCTGCGCGAGATCGGTTGGAAGTTCGGCGTCGAACCACAGCAGCTCGCCCGTCTGCGGGTGAGCCAGGCCCAGGCGTACCGCATGCAAGGCCTGGCGCTTGAGCCCCAGGGCCGGGTGGCCGCCGTACATCTGGTCGCCCAGCAACGGATAGCCACGCGAGGCCATATGCACACGGATCTGATGCGTGCGGCCGGTGTGCAGCTTGCAGCGGATGGCGCTCACCGGGCCCTCGTCCGTTTCGGCGACCGCGAGGCGTGTCACGTCGGTTTGTGCGGGCTTGCCGCTGGCCACCACCGCCATGCGCACACGCGATTGCGGGTCACGCGCCAACGGCACATCGATGCGAAACGAGGCTTGCCCCAGGTGGCCGTGTACCAGCGCCAGGTACTCGCGGTGCACTTCGCGCGCCGCAATGGCACGGGCCAGCGCCGTCACCGCGGGCAAGGTCTTGCCGACCACCATCAGCCCCGACGTGTCTTTGTCCAGCCGGTGCACGATGCCCGCTCGCGGCAAGGTGGCCGCCGTAGCATGGTGGGCCAGCACGCCATTGAGCAGCGTGCCCGACCAATTGCCCGCCGCAGGGTGAACCACCAGGCCCGCCGGCTTGTTGATCACCATCAGTTGTTCGTCTTCGAACACGATGGGCAGCACCATCGCCTCGGCCCGGAAAGCACGGCTCTCGGGCGTGGGGACGAGGTCGATGTCGATCTGCTGGCCAGCCAGGACCTTGCGCGAGGCCGACGTGGCGACCAAGCCGTTCACCCACACGTGGCCTTGTTCGATCAGGCTTTGCAGGTGGGCGCGCGAGAACTCGTCGGCCATGCTCACCAGGGCCTTGTCGAGGCGCACGCCGTGCAACTCGCGGCTCACCACGGCCGTGCGACGCTCGGGTGCGTCGTCGTCATCGGGTTCGGTGAGCATGGGGTTGTCGGTCTGCGGCGGGGGTTGAACCATATAAACTTCGCTCTCTTCTTCTCTCTGGAAGCGCCGCTCCCGCGGCGCCACGTTGCTCATGAATCGCAATCGCTCACCAGGCCGCGCCTGGAGCCTGGCCCTGTTGACCGTCGTCCTGGCCGCTTGCAACACCACGCCGAAAGACGAAACCGCCGGCATGAGCGT
>NZ_JANOCG010000473.1:0-3674 GCF_031412075.1 Rhizobacter sp. | reverse complement strand
CTTCTGATGCCGGCCACAAGCTCCAACCTGACTCAACTTCGTGACGTGGGCAGCGCCGTGGCCTGGCTGCGCAGCCGTGGCGTGCACAACCTCGGCACCGACAGCCGCCGCCTGCAGGCCGGTGACGCCTTCATCGCCTGGCCGGGCTACGCCAACGACGGCCGGCAGTTCGTGCCTGCTGCGCTCGCGGCCGGTGCTGCGGCCTGCATCGTCGAAGCCAAGGGTGCCGAATCGTTTGGCTTCGACGCCACGCGGGTGGCCACCATGTCCGGCTTGAAGGCCGCGACCGGCCCGCTGGCCAGCACCTACCTCAACCACCCCAGCCAGCAGCTCGACGTGGTGGCGGTCACCGGCACCAACGGCAAGACCTCGGTGGCCTGGTGGGTGGCTCAGTCGCTGAGCCTGCTCGGTCGGCGCTGCGGCGTGGTCGGCACGCTGGGGGTGGGCGAGCCGCCGTCTTCGGCCGCGCCCTCGGCGTCGATCTTGTCCACCGGCCTCACCACACCCGACCCGGTGACGCTGCAAACCGCCTTCCGCCGGTTTGTCGACAGCGGCTTTGCGGCCTGCGCGATCGAGGCCTCGTCGATCGGCATTGTCGAGCAGCGCATGGCCGGCACGCGCATCGGCGTGGGCTTGTTCACCAACCTCACGCGTGACCACATCGACTACCACGGCGACATGGAGACCTACTGGCAAGCGAAGGCCCAGCTTTTTGCCTGGCCGGGCCTGCGCGCGGCGGTGCTCAACGTCGACGACGAGCGTGGGGCGGCACTCGCGCCCAGTCTCACCGGCCTCGATGTGTGGACCTACAGCGCGAAAAAATCGGCCCGCCTGCTGGCCAGCAACATCGCCTACCGCGATGGCGGCCTGGCCTTCACGCTGAATGAAAACGCTGAGGCCGTCGAGGTGCGCAGCGGCTTGATCGGCGACTACAACGTCTCCAACCTGTTGGCCGTGATCGGCGGTTTGCGCGCGCTCGGTGTGCCCTTGGTGGATGCGGCGCGCGTGTGTGCGCAGCTCACGGCCGTGCCCGGCCGCATGCAAAGTGTCTCCGTTCGGGCTGAGCCTGTCGAAGCCCTTCGACAAGCTCAGGGCGAACGGACTTCACCGGCCGTGGTGGTCGACTACGCCCACACGCCCGACGCATTGGAAAAGGCCTTGCAAGCCCTGCGCCCCTTGGCGAAAGAGCGTGGCGGCCGGCTGTGGGGCGTGTTTGGCTGTGGTGGCAACCGTGATGCCACCAAGCGCCCGCTGATGGGTGCCATCGCCGAACGCCAGGCCGACCAGGTGGTGGTGACCAGCGACAACCCGCGCAATGAACCGCCTGCCGAGATCCTCAAACAGATTGCCGCCGGCATGGTGCGGCCTGAGCGTGCGCTGGTGATCGAAGACCGGCGCGCAGCCATCGTGCATGCAGTGACGCAGGCGAAGCCGAACGACGTGATCCTGATCGCTGGCAAGGGCCATGAACCCGATCAAGAGATTGCGGGCGTCAAACACCCGTTCTCCGATGTGGAAGAGGCGCAGGCCGCGTTGGCGGGTAGGGTGCAGCCATGATGATGACGCTGGCTCAAGCGCACGCCTTGCTGCCCGGTTCCACCTTGGTGGGTGACGGCAGTGTGGGCGTTATGCGTGTGCACTCCGACACCCGCAGCCTGCAAGCCGGCGACTTGTTCATTGCGTTGCGTGGCGAGCGTTTCGACGCACACGACTTTTTGCCGCAGGCGCATGCCGCTGGTGCCGTGGCGGGCCTCGCCGAACGTGGTCTGGCCGAAGCCGGCCTGCCGGGTTTGCAGGTGGGCGACAGCAAACAAGCGCTCGGCGCATTGGCCGCCGCGTGGCGTTCACGTTTTCAACTGCCGCTGATCGCAGTGACCGGCAGCAACGGCAAGACGACTGTCACGCAGATGCTGGCCTCGGTGTTGAAGGCCTGGTGGGGCGAGGGCGCGTTTTCGACCCAGGGCAACTTCAACAACGACATCGGCGTGCCGCTCACGCTGCTGCGCTTGCGCCAGGACGAAACCACCCACCACCGCGCCGGCGTGGTCGAGCTGGGCATGAACCACCCCGGCGAGATTGCCTCGCTCGCGGCGATGACGATGCCCAGCGTCGCGCTGGTCAACAACGCGCAACGTGAGCACCAGGAATTCATGGCCACGGTCGAAGCCGTGGCGCGCGAAAACGGCACTGTGATCGAAGCCCTGGGCCCGGCCGGTGTGGCGGTGTTCCCAGCCGACGATGCGTTTGCGCCGCTCTGGCACCAACTCGCCGGCAAGCGCCCCACGCTCACCTTCGCCTTGCGCGGTGAAGCCGATGTGACGGCCGATGCCGAGTGGGCACACGACCATTGGTCGCTGATGTTGCACACGCCCGCCGGCTTTCACGCGGTGCAGTTGCGCATTGCCGGTTGGCACAACGTGAAGAACGCGCTGGCCGTCACCGCGTGTGCGCTGGCTGCGGGTTGCCCGCTCGACGCCATCGTGCGCGGGCTGGAGGCCTTCGAGCCCGTCAAGGGCCGCTCGCAGCTGAAGAAGGCACGTGTGCAAGGTGTGCCGGTCACCCTGGTCGACGACACCTACAACGCCAACCCCGACTCGGCCCGCGCGGCCGTCGAAGTGTTGGCTTCGCTGTCGGGGCCACGTTGGCTGGTGCTGGGCGACATGGGTGAAGTGGGCGACCAGGGCCCGGCGTTTCACCGCGAGGTGGGGGCGTATGCACGCACCCATGGCATCGACCACGTGTGGACGGCGGGCTCGCTGAGCCGCTACACCGCCGACGCGTTTGGTGGTGGCGATCACAAGGGCCGCGCACGCCACTTCAACAGCGTGGCCGAGCTGCTCGCGGCGCTGAAGGCCGCGCCCGACTGCGCCTCGGTGCTGGTGAAGGGCTCGCGCTTCATGAAGATGGAACAGGTGGTGGCTGCGCTGATCGACACACCCGCGCAAGCCAACTCCGAAGCACAACAACAAGGAGCCCCACAACATGCTGCTTAGCCTGGCCCAGTGGCTGCAAACCCTGTACCCCGACCAGCTCGGGTTTTTGCGCGTTTTCCAGTACCTCACTTTCCGTGCCGTGCTGGCGGCCATGACTTCGCTCTTGATCGGCCTGGCCTTCGGCCCGTGGGTGATTCGCCGTCTCACCGCGCTCAAGATCGGCCAGCCGATCCGCGAGTACGGCGTGCAGGCGCACATCGCCAAGAGCGGCACGCCGACCATGGGCGGTGTGCTGATCCTCATCGGCATCGGCATCTCCACCTTGTTGTGGTTCGACTGGAGCAACCGCTTCGTCTGGATCGTGATGCTGGTGACGCTGGGTTTCGGCGCCATCGGTTGGGTCGATGACTGGCGCAAGGTGGTGCACAAGAACCCCGAAGGCATGCGCTCGCGCGAGAAGTATTTCTGGCAGTCGTTGATCGGGCTGGTGGCGGCGCTCTACCTCGCCTTCAGCGTGTCGGAAACCTCGAACCTGCGGGTGCTCGAACTCTTCTTGCGCTGGGTGCAAAGCGGCTTCTCGAACGACCTGCCGCCCAAGGCGGACCTGTTGATCCCCTTCGTCAAGAGCGTGAGTTACCCGCTGGGCGTGTTCGGTTTCATCATCCTCACCTACCTCGTGATCGTGGGCACCAGCAACGCGGTGAACCTGACCGACGGGCTCGACGGCCTGGCCATCATGCC
>NZ_JANOCG010000472.1:0-3756 GCF_031412075.1 Rhizobacter sp. | reverse complement strand
GCGGCCAACCCCGGCCTCATCGAACGCGGCGTCACGCTCGCGGGCAACGAGGCGGTGAGCACCGTGCGTGGTGCGGCCGAGGGCGTGGTGCCGTATCGCAAGTGGGTGCGCAAGATCACCGGCGCCGAGCGCTACAGCCAGGACGTGGCTGCTGCCATCGCCGCCGGCACGGTGCGCCGCGCCTACCTCAAGGGCCAGCACGTGGCGCGCAGCTGCTGACACATCGCATCATGGTGGGGCTGCCCAGACTCCTGATCGGCTGGGTGGCCTTTGCGCTGTGTGCCTTGAGCGGCTTCGACGCGCAGGCCCAGAAGCAGGCACAAAAGCGGGTGGCCCTGCTGGTGGGCAACGCGACCTACGCCGCAGCGCCCCTGGCCAACCCGGTGAACGACGCGACCGACCTGGCCGCCGCGCTCAAGGCGCGCGGCTTCGAGACGGTGGTGGCGCTCAACAGCAGCAAGCGTGAATTCAATGAACGTGTGCGTGTCTTTGCCGACAAGATCACGCCGGGCACGGTGGCCTTGTTCTACTACGCCGGCCACGGCGTGCAGGTGGGAGGGCGCAACTACATCCTGCCGGTCGACGCCAAGGTGCAGACCGAGGCCGACGTGGTCGAGCAGGGCGTGGAGATCGACTCGGTGCTGCAGCGCCTGGAAGGCAAGGCTGCGGCCATCAACCTGGTGATCCTCGACGCCTGCCGCAACAACCCGTTCACCTCGGCCAAGGGCGCGGGGCTGGCCTCCATCGATGCGCCCAAGGGCAGCCTGGTGGCGTTTGCCACCTCACCCGGCAGGGTCGCGCTCGACGGCAAGGGGCGCAACGGCGTCTACACCAAGCACCTGCTGGCGAACCTGAATGCGCCGGGGCTGCGGGTCGAAGACGTGTTCAAGCGTGTGCGGGTGGGCGTGACCGAAGAATCCCAGGGCCAGCAGGTGCCCTGGGAAAACACCTCGCTCGTCGGCGACTTCTACTTCGTGCCGCCGAGTGTCGATGTTTCGGCGTCGACCACGCTCGACTCCGAGCAGCAGCGCATGCAACTGGCCATCGCCACGCGCAACAAGCCGGAGCTGCGCCGGTACCTCGAGCTGTCGCCCACCGGCAAGCTGCGCACGCAGGTGGCCGCCGCTTATGAAGGGCTGATCGCCACCGAGCCGACCCGCCTGGCCGTGGAGCCGGCTTATGTGCGCGACTGCCCCGATTGCCCGCAGCTGGTGACCCTGGGTGGCACGCGCGCGATCGGCGCCTTTCCGGTCACCGTGGCCGACTACGAGCACTGCGTGCGCGCCAAGGTCTGCGAGCCGCGTGACGTGGCCGAGCTCGGCGCCGACAAGTACCCGGCCATCAACGTGAGCTGGCACGACGCCGTGAAATTCACCCAGTGGCTGAGCCAACGCACGAAGAAGAAGTACCGCCTGCCCACCGATGCCGAATGGGCTGCCGCGGTGGAGGAGGGCCGCTACGTCGGTGAAGGCAAGACACGCCAGGCCGTGCCGTTTGTCGAGTGCCGCTCGGCCAACGGCTACGACCGCTCGGCCGCCATCGTCTCGGCCTTTCCGTGGCGCGAGGCCGCCTGCAACGACGGCTTCCCGCAGACCTCGCCGGTGGGGCTGTTCTTGCCCAACTCGATTGGCATGTACGACTGGGCGGGCAATGTGTGGCAGTGGACGTCGAGCTGCGCCGACGCCAAGAATCCGCCGTGTGAGAAGTACATGCTGAAGGGCGGCAGCTGGGCATCGCCGTCTTCTTCACTCACACCGAAGGCGACGCTGAGCGCAGAGCCTGCGCTGCAAGGCAGCACCATGGGCTTTCGGGTCTTTCGCGAATAGCTGATCTCTCCCTCGATGGGGGAGGATTTCAGTGCAAGATTGGTTGACTCCACCACAGCCAAGCCGCCACGGCGCTAAAGATGAGGCCGACGATCAGCCATGCCCGGGCTTGAGGCACCAGGCTGCCGGCGCGTTGGTATCGCCAAGCCGCCAACGCGAGGAAAAGCGGGCCAAGAATCGACATGATCAAGCGCGCGTCAACGCTCGGCATCGCGTTCTCCGATCATCTGTGCCAGTGCGCGTTGTTGACGCCAGGCTGGTGCAGCGGTGTTGAAGAGCGGCGTACCCGGTCGCAAGAGGCATAGGTATTCGGCTGCGGCCATGCGCTGGCGCTGGAAGGCCGTGCCAAGCACCGACACGCAATGCGTAGGCGTAGGCGGTTCACCCATGAAGTTGCGCGTGCCGGCAACGAAACGGTGGCTGTTGGTTTGCCACCAGGCGGCGAGTTTGTGCGGATCGGGCCAGGGCAGGTTGTCGTCTTCCTCCATGGCCACCGCGCTGTCTTCCGGGTCGTCGCTGGGGCCAAGCTCAAAATCTTCAGGGGGCTGGCGGTCGAGGTCCAGATAGGCAAGGTCGAGGCCGGTAATGAGGCTGAACGATTCACCGGCGACTCGAGCCTGCTGGGGGTCGTTCATCTGCTTGAGCAACCAGGGAACGTAGTGAACGTCGCCGGCTGTGCCAATGCCGCGAATCGCTGCGCGCAACATGTTTTCATCTTGCGCCAAGGCTTTGAGCAGAGCGTGTGCCTCTGTGGGTGCCAGCACCTTGAGCACCAGCGCGAGCGCGGCGCTTTGCCGCGCCCCTGCGCTACGCGCAAGGACGAGCAGTGCGGCCACCGAGGCCACGCGGTCGCCCAACAGCAGCGCAGCGCGAGCGGCCTGGTAGTGGCAGGTCGGGTCGTCTGCGGTCAGCAACGCCAGACAAGCGGGCAGGAGGTCGACACGGCCGCATTGCGCCGCCACGCGCAGCGCGCGTGCGCGCAGTTGCGCATCAGCGTGGGTCAACGCCTCCGTGAGCGCCGTTCCGGGATCGACGTGATGCATGGCGCAGGCCGCCAGGGCCACCTGGCGCTGAAATGCACTGGCAGAAGTGAGCAGTGCCCCAGTGATACCGCGCAGGCTGGCTGCTGGCGCCCAGCCAAATGCGGAGATGAGCCCGGCCTGCGCCGCCGGCAGCGATTCGGCCAGCGCCAGCAGTTTGTCGAGGGTCGCGGTGTCCTTGGCTTCAAGGGCGCTGCTCGCCGCGGCAAAGAGTTCGCCCGGGCCGGGGGACGCCAGCGCTGCCGTGCAGATTTCGCGGCCCGGCGCGCCGGCTACGCTCAAGCCGTCGAGGTGAGCTGCAATGCGCTCGTCAAGTCGGGCCAGGTGCAGCAAACCGGCGTGCGGTGCTCGCACCAGAAAGCTGCGGGTGGCACGCAGGTGGGCGGCTTCATCAGCGTGCTGTTGCACGACGATGGAGATTGGCAGGCGTGCAGAAGCAAGCGTGAAGGTCATACTCGCGCAGCGACTCTGACAGCGAGCGCTTTTTGCAGGTCTGCGAGCTTGTGCGTGTAGTGTTTCTTGGCGGGCACGAAGCGGATGCGTGTCAGTGCGGGGTGCTCCAGCACTGGAGTCAAGTCGCCGTCAACGCATTCCCAGAAGAACAAGTCGTTCAGCTGCTTAAGCTGCCCGATGAAATGCAGCGACTCCAGCTTCGAGGCGAACATCGTGCGCAGTGCGTCGATCCGGAGCTCGTTGAAGTCTGTCCAGCCGCACTTTTCTACATGCAAATCTGTGAGCGCCTTGAGCTTGTTGATCTCCTTGCCCACTTGCAGGGCAGGCAGTTCTTGCATCATCAGCGTCTGGAGGCTCGACAGCTTGCACAACGGTTCGATGTCTCTCAATTTCTTGGATGCATTGAAGCGAACCGAGGTGGCGCTGATGTCGCCAAT
>NZ_JANOCG010000471.1:0-2584 GCF_031412075.1 Rhizobacter sp. | reverse complement strand
GCGTCTTGCTCGTGGGTTGCGGCAGCGGCACCAGCAGCGACAGTGGCAGCACCGTCACGGTTGCGGGCGACGTGGCCTTGACCTACGCGAAGCGCTCGACGGCGCTGAGCATGAATCCGACCGACGGCACCAACTTCGCGGCCGGCGGTGACTTGATGGTGCGCGAGAAATCGTCGCCCAGTGCGCCCGAGCACAACGTCACCGCCACGATCACGCAAGGCCGTGGCGATGCGTCCGACCCCGAGGCCTCCTACGACGGCAAGAAGATCGTGTTCTCCTTGCGCTGCCCCACGTCGAACACCTCGACCGTCGGTGGTGTCGCAGCCTGTACCGGCCGCTGGAACATCTGGGAATACGACATGACCAGCGGCGGCCTGACCGGCGGCACGCTGCGTCGCCTGACCAGCTCGACCCAAGACGACGACGTCGACCCGGCCTACCTGCCTGCAGGCGCCGGCTTCGTGTTCGCGTCCAACCGCCAGGCCAAGTCGCGTGTCAATCAGGCGCTGGGCCAGAACTACAAGGCGCTCGACGAATACGAGCGCGAGGCGGTGCTGAACCTGCACACGATGGACGCCACCGGCGCCAACATCCAGCAGATCTCGTTCAACCAGAGCCATGACCGCAACCCGGTGGTGCGCCCGAACGGCGACATCATGTTCTCGCGCTGGGAGCACGTCGGCGACCGCAACCGCTTCGCCGTGTTCCGCGCCAAGCCCGATGGCACCGACATGTTCGTGCTCTACGGCGCCCAAAGCCCGGGCAACAGCTTCCTGCACCCGCGTGACATGGACCCGAACGGCCCGTACCGCGGCCACCTCGCCACCTCGCTGATGCCGCTGTCGCGCACGCAAGAAGGCGGCGCGATGATGTTCATCAACGCAGCCGACTACTCCGAGAACAACACCCCTGCCAACACCACCGTGCCCGCCCAAGGCGGCCAGCGCTCGGTGACGGCGCAAGCCCTCAACTCGGGAGGCGGCCTGTCTGAATACGGCCGCATCACCACGCCTTACCCGCTGTGGGACGGCAGCAACCGCGTGCTGGTGTCGTACCGCCCGTGTGAAGTGACGCGTGATGGCGTCGTGGTCTCTTGCGCCACCCTGACCGACGCTGAAAAATCCCGCCTGGGTGACCGCAACCGCATGGCAGGCGCCGTCGCCGGCGACTCGCTGCGCGACAACGCGCCCTCCGCCTACGCGGTCTACATGTTCAACCCGGCCAACCAGACCTGGATGATCGTGGCGGCACCGCCCCCAGGCTTCATGTACACCGACCCGATCCCGCTGCAGGCCCGCGCCGAGCCGAATGCCACTCAACCGACCGCGGTTGACGCAGCCCTGGCTGCGCAAAACATGGCCCTGATCGAAGTGCGCAGCGTGTACGACACCGACGGCCTCGGCCGCATGGGCGAGCGCATGCTGACGGCCGCAGACCGCCCGGCAGGTTGCACCACCGGCATCGCGATGACGGCCGCCCCTGTCGAGCCGACCGAAACCCGCTCGATGGTGGCCGACCTGGTTCGCATGAAGAACCCGGCCGACGCCGCCTACGGCTGCTCGCCGGTGCGCTTTGTGCGGGTGACCCGCGCGGTGGCGCCGCCCTCCGGCATGACCGGTCTGCGTGGCTCGATCGGCGAAACCGAGTTCGAACAACAGCAGATCCTCGGCTACGCGCCGGTCGAACCCGATGGTTCGTTCAAGCTGCATGTGCCTGCCGACACCCCCATCGCGCTGTCGATCATCGACAACAAAGGCCGTGGCCTGCAGACGCACACCAACTGGATCCAGGTTCGCCCGGGTGAGCGCCGCACCTGCGACGGCTGCCACAGCCCGCGTCGCGGCGCTTCGCTGAACTCCGGCGTGGTGGTCAACACCATGCCCGCAGCGCTGGTTGCCGCCTTGGCCGGTGATCACCAGTCGGGTGAAACCATGGCATCGACCCGCACCCGCGTGAACCCCGCGCTGCTGAGCCTGTCGGCCGACATGAGCTTCTCCGACGTTTGGGCCGACACCACGCAGACGGGCGTGACCGCTCGCCCGGCCATCAACATCCGCTACACCGGCAACGCCAACCCGGCCGATGACCTGGTGACGGCCGTGCCCGCCACGACGGGCTTGCGCCGCGGCATCATCAACTACCCCGAGCACGTCCAGCCGCTGTGGACCCGCTCGCGTGGCACGAATGGGGCCAACACCTGCACCGGTTGCCACGCCGATTCGGCCGCGCTCGACCTGCGTGGCACGACGTCCGGCACCGGCCGCGTCACATCGTATGAAGAGCTGATGCTCGGCGACCCGGTGATCGACACCACCACCGGCCTGCCGCAGATCCGCCTGGAGAACGGCGTGCCGATGATCGTGCGCGGTGCACCGCTGGTCGAAGCCAGCTCGGGCGCTGCCAACTCGGCCGGTATCGCCCGCAAGAGCCGCCTGACCGAGATCCTGTTCGGCGAAAGCTTGCTGGCCAGCGCTGGTGCCCGCACCGAGTACCCGACCCCGACGATCAACCACGCGACGATGCTCAATGCCGCTGAAAAGCGTGTGCTGGTCGAGTGGATGGACCTGGGCGGCCAGTACTACAA
>NZ_JANOCG010000470.1:0-6899 GCF_031412075.1 Rhizobacter sp. | reverse complement strand
CCACTACCGCACTTCGGGCGAGGTCGGCCTGGCGATGGGCCGACAGATCGGTGCGCTGGCGGTGGCGCAGCAGGCGGCGCAGATCCCACCCGTGCTGGTGCCACCCGGCGAAGCCAAGTCAGTGGGAGGCCGCTGACGGCTCAGGCCGCCAACCCGGCAAACACGTTCTGCACATCCTCGTTGGCATCGAGCGCCGCCAGAAAGGCTTCGACCTCTTCCAGCTGCTCGGCGTTCAGGCTGCTGGCGCTGACGGGGTTCTTGGGCTTGTAGCCCAGCTTGGCCGACACCACGTTGAAGCCTTGCGCGGGCAACGCGCGGCTCACCAGGTCGAGGTCGGCGTGGTCGGTGATGAAGAGGGTCACGCCCTCTTCGTCGGCCGCTTCGAAGTCTTGTGCGCCAGCTTCGATGGCGGCGAGCTCGGAGTCGGCGCCGGCCGCGGCGGGCTCGGCTTCGATCAGGCCCACGTGGGCAAAGTCCCATGACACCGTGCCCGAGGTGCCGAGCTGGCCCTTGCGGAACAGCACCCGCATCTCGGATGCGGCACGGTTCAGGTTGTCGGTCAGGCACTCCACCATCACCGGAACGCGGTGCGGCGCAAAACCTTCGTACATCGCGTGCTCGAAATGCACGGTTTCACCGGTCAGGCCGGCGCCCTTCTTGATGGCGCGGTCGAGCGTTTCCTTGGGCATCGAGACCTTGCGGGCCTGCTCGATGACCAGCCGCAGCCGCGAGTTGGCGCCGGGGTCGGCGCCGTGGCGGGCGGCAACCATGATGTCTTTGGCGAGCTTGCCGAAGAGCCGGCCCCGGGCGTTGGCGGCCAGGTCCTTGTGCTTTGCTTTCCACTGTGCGCCCATCAGTTCACCACCTTCACCTGTTGGCCGGGTTTGGGCTCAGGGGCGGCGCCATAGGCACTGTTCATCAACTTGAGTTGCGCCTCGGCGCGCGCCGGCAGCGGTGAAGAGCGCGCCAGCTCAGCGAAGCCACCGCGCGGGTAGGCCACGGTTTTCACGCTCCAGGGTCTGGCCGCCGCACGGTCGGCGGCGGTGATGGCACGGAACGAGGCTTCGGCCTCCCCGATCTGCGCGCCGGCGCGCTGCATCGCTGCGGCGTCTTTGGCGGCGTACTGCATCAGGTAGTTGCGCCCGCCCGGGCCGGTGACGAGGGTGAGCGTCACGGGCTGGCTCTGGCCTTGTTCGTTGCGCGTGGTGCCCTTGAAGTGCGTCGCCGACAGACCATGCAGCATGCGCGCCTCGCTGCGGCCCTCGGTGGGCTTGACCACGTTGCGGATCACTTCTTCATGCGTGCTGCCGGCCTTGGGCGGCACCAGCCGCACGATCAGGCCGGCGTCGCGCGCGCCGCTCACCAGCACGATGGCCTCTTGCGAGTTCTGCACCTGCCAGCCCGCCGGTGCGGTGAGCGCAATGCCCAGCGGCTCGTGATAGAAATTGCGCCCGCGCACCACGCCCTGCTCGCGGCTGTCGCCGAAGGTCATGCCTTCCACCGCTTGCAGGTAGCGGGCGCGGCCGTCGTCGGCGTAGTTGCCGCTGTACTTGCCAGCAATCTGTCGAATGTCGGCCAGCCGCTTGTCGTTGCTCGGGTGTGAAGCCAGCCAGCTCCCGCCCGAGGGCGCGGCCTTGCCCTCGGCCTTGGCGGCGTCGGCGGCAAATTGCTCCTGGTTCTTGAGCACCACGATCACGTCGATCATGTTCTGCGGGTTGTACTGGTTGCGCACCAGGTACTCGGCGCCGAGCTGGTCGGCCTGCAATTCCTGCTCGCGGCTGTACGAGGCCACATACCCGGCGGCTGCCGTCTGCGAGGCCTGGCTGGCCAGGTCGGTGGCGCCGCCCACGCCCCCCGCTTCGAGCACGGCACCGAGCACCGTGGCGGCCAGCACGCCGAGGCCGGCGTTCTGCTGGCGCGTGGCACGTTGCGCGCCGTGGCGGGCGGTCACGTGGCCGATCTCGTGGCCGACCACGCCGGCCAGCTCGGCCTCGCTGTCGAGGTAGGCCATGATGCCGCGCGTGATGTAGACGTAGCCGCCGGGCAACGCAAACGCGTTGATCTCGGGGCTGTCGAGCACGGTGAAGGTCCACACCAGGTTGGCGCGGTGCGACTGTTTGGCGAGCCGCTGGCCGATGTCGTTGACATACGCCTGCAGCTTCGGGTCGGCGTAGACGCCGTACTCCTGCAGGATCTGCTGGTGCGACTTTTTGCCAAGCGCGATCTCGTCTTGCTCGCTCATCACCGAGCGCTCGGTCTGGCCACTCACGGGGTTGACCACCTGCGTGCCGCAACCGGCCAGCAGGGCGACGCACATCACTAAGGGCAGGGCATGGCGCAGGTTCATGGGGCTTCCTTCTTGCGACGGGCCTGACGCGGCCCCGGGGGCGCAAGCGTAAACCAGCGCGAGGCCCCGCCGGAACTTATGTCACCTGCGCCCCCATTGGCATCGCCCGCGCCCGCCGGGTCAGCCTCTGCGCCAACGGGCTGCGCGGCCGCAGCACCGCCCGCTCGGCGGCCAGACCGCGCGCCAGGGCCGGGTCGCCGCTGCGCATGGCCGCTTCGATCAGCGTGAGGTCGATCAAGTCGCGCTGCGCATGGCTGCCGCCGAAACGGTGCGCCTGGTGGCGGATGGCGCGCAACAAGGTGACGGCCGTGTTGAAGTCGCCCTGGCCGAAGGCCTGCACCGCACGCGCCGCAGGGTGGCCCACCTCGCGGGTGAAGAGCGCGTTGTCGACCTCGCTCTGCATCACCCGTTGTTGCGACTCGAACACCGCCTGCTGGGCTGCGCTGCGGTCCGCGCCCACGAAGGCCAGCATCGCGTGGAAGTCGTTGAACGCATAGTTGCCCGCACGCGCCAGCGGATGCCAGCGGTCTGCCAGCGGCTGCCAACGGTCGCCCACGTCGACACCGCGCAGGTGCAGTCGCCACAGCATGGCGCTGGCGTCGATCATGTCCATCACCACCGACGATCCGGTGCCGCCGATCGCCTGGTCATACAGCTTGAGCACCTGCGCGTGGTCGTCGAGCTCCAGGTGGCACAGCGCGAGGTGCCACCAGTTGTGCGTGGCCAGGAAGCTGCCTTGTGACCAGGTCGCGCCGTGGGGCTGCAGCCAGGCGATGCCGTCGCGCGGCTGGTTGCGCATCTCGTGCACATGGGCCACGGCGTGCCAGCCCCAGCTGTCGCGCGGCTCCAGCTCGACGCTGCGTCGGCCTTGCGATTCGGCCTGCGCGTAGTCGCCGTTTTCTTCGAGGCCAAAGGCGTGCATGCCAAGCACGGCGTGCCAGCCAGGGATGGAGGCGTCCCACGCCGGCAGCACGCGGGCAACGCGGTCGCGCAGCATGCGGCTGTCTCCGCGGAAGAAGTCGACCTGGTGGCCGGCCTGCAGTGCCAGTGTGTCGAGCGGGTAGCGAAGGCTCAGGTCTTCGAGTCGCTGGGCGGCTTCGCGCCACCGGCCTTGCACCAGCGCCTGCGCGGCGGCCAGGTGGCGCCGCTCGCGGTCATCGGCAGGCAAGCCAGCAGCGGCTTCGCAGGCGGCGCGCGCCACGGCGATGCCTTCGGGCTCGGTGCCCAGCAGGTGAAGCCAGGCTTGCAGCACATGCGCCATCGTCATCTCGGGGCTGGCTTCGAGGGCGCGCGCCACGCTGGCGGCCGGGTCGTCGACCATGCACAGCAACTCGCGCGCCGCCTGGTCATAGGCGGCCAGGCTGTGAGGGTTGGCACCGGAGACCTGGTGGCCGGTGGAATCGATCATGTTCATGGGGGTCCTTGAGAAAAGCCAGATGGTGGTGCGCCAGGGAAATTCACACTAGAGTCGATCGCGCCAAAACCCGGCCAAACATGCCATGAGCTTTCAACACCCACCCATCACCGTGGCCCTGCTGGGCACGCCCGCTGTCAGCGCGGCCACCCTGTACGGCTTCTACGACGCCCTCAACAGCACCCGGCGCGACTGGCAGATGCTGCACGGCGGGCCCGACACACCCTCGCCCTTTCGACCGCTGGTGGTGAGCGCCGACGGCCAGCCCTTCGAGGGCGGCAACGGCGTGCGCATCACGCCCGATGCGAGTTTTGCCGACTGCCCGCGGCCCGACGTGGCCGTGGTCACCGACCTGATGATCGCGCCCGGCACAACGCTCGACGGCGTCTACGAACAAGAGGTGGCCTGGCTGCGTGGCGTGTTCGACGCCGGTGGCACGCTCGCCTCGGCCTGCTCAGGTGCCCTGCTGCTCGCGCGCACCGGCCTGCTCGACGGCCACGATGCCACCTCGCACTGGGCCTACTGCGACCTGCTCGCGCAAGAGTACCCACGCACCCGCTGGCACGCCGAGCGCGGCCTGGTGGTGGCCGGCACCGGCCAGCGCATCATCATGGCCGGCAGCGGTGTCGCCTGGCACATGCTGGTGCTGGCGCTCATCGCTCGCTTTGCCTCACCCGAAGACGCGATGCAGGTGGCGCGCATCAACCTGCTCGACCTCAACAGCACCAGCGCGCAGGCGTATGCCTCGCTCAGCCGTGGCCCGCGCGCGGCCGACGAGCTGATCGCCCGCTGCCAGCTGTGGGCCGCCTCCCACTACCGGGTGGAGTCGCCGGTGGCGCAGATGGTGGCGCTCTCGGGCCTGCCCGAACGCAGCTTCAAGCGCCGCTTCACCCAGGCCACCGGCATGCCCCCGCTGGAATACATCCACACCCTGCGGCTCGAAGAAGCCAAGCAGATGCTCGAATCGAGCGACATGCCGGTGGAGGCCATCGCCTTCGAGGTCGGTTACCAGGACACAAGCTTCTTCGGCCGCCTGTTTCGCCGCAAGGTCACACTGACGCCCGCGCAGTACCGCAGGCGCTTCGGCGCCCTCGGTGCGCAGCTGCGGCGAGCGGCCGAACCGGTTGAATGAGTCGGCCGTCAAAAATGAACGATCGCCTTGACGGAAGGCTTCGAGTCAGGCGAAGCGCACTGTCACCCGCAAGCCGCCGAGCGGCGAATCGCCCAGCACCACCGCCGCGCCGTGACGCTCGGCCACGCTCTTGACGATGGCCAGGCCCAGGCCGCTGCCCTCTTCACCACCGGCCGCTCGGCGGTAGAAACGGTCGAACACCCGGTCGCGTTCCGCGGGCGGGATGCCGGGGCCGGTGTCGTCGACCTGCAGAGTAGGTACACCCGCGTCGCTGAACACACGCAGCTCGACGCGCGAGCCCTTGGGGGCATAACGCACCGCGTTGTCAGCGAGGTTGCGCACCAGCACGGCCAGGCCCAGCTTGTCACCGCGCACGCTCACCGGGGCGTCGGCGTGCAGCACAAATTCACTGCCGCGCGAGAGGGCATAGGGCACGGTGTCGGCCACCGCCTGGCGCACCACCTCGCTGAGATCGAGCGGCTCGAGCGTCGCAGGTTGCGCACCCGGCTCGCTGCGGGCCAGGGTCAGCAGCTGTTCGACGATGCGTGCGGCGCGGTCAATGCCATCGGACAAGGCCGCGATGGCGTCGCCCCGCGCTGCGTCGTCGGGTGCTCGCTTGAGCGAGCCGATCTGCAGCTTGAGCGCGGTCAACGGCGAGCGCAGCTCGTGCGCGGCATCAGAGAGAAAAGCGCGCTGCGTCTCCAGCGTCTGGCCCAGGCGCTGCAGCAGACCGTTGAGCGCGCCGACCAGGGGCGACACGTCATCGGGCAGGCCCTGCTCGGTGAGGGGCTGCAATAGCTGCTCGTCGCGCGAGCGCACCTCGGCCACCACGCGGCGCAGCGGCGCCAAGGTCAAAGAGGCCAGCCACCAAGCCATCAGCGCCATCACCGGCGCCAGGAACAGGAGCGGCATCACGCTGCGCAGCGCCGCGTCGGCCGCCAGCCGCTGGCGGATGCGCACCGGTTGCGCCACCTGGATCACCCGCCCCGGCGTGGCCACGCTGAAGGTGCGCCAGGTCTGGCCCTCGACCGGCACGTCGGCAAAGCCCAGCAGCGCGCGGGTGGGCAAGGCGCGGTGGTTGCGGCTGGCGTAGATGCTGCGGCCATCCATGGTCCAGATCTGCACCACGAAGTCGAACTGCTCATCGGCCAGTGCATCGGCCTGGTTGGCGTCGATCTCGCCCTGGTCGCGCAACGAGAGCGCCATCTGCTTCAGCTGGTAGTCGAACAGGGCTTCGGTTTCGGTCAGCACGTTGCGGTAGGTCACTGCGCCCATCAAGAGTGCAACCAGGGCGAGCATGCCCAGCAGCGCCAGCAGCAATCGCGTGCGAATCGTGTTCATGCCTGAACGAAGTAACCCACGCCGCGCATGTTCTGGATGAACTCCGCCCCCAGCTTGCGGCGCAGCTGGTGGATGTAGACCGACACCGCGTTGCTTTCGATCTCTTCGCCCCAGCCGTAGAGCTTGTCTTCGAGCTGGGCGCGCGACAGCAGCGCGCCGGGACGCGTCATCAACGCTTCGAGCACCGCAAACTCGCGCGCCGACAGCAGCACCGGCTGGCCGTCTTGCGTGACCTGGCGGGTGGCCGGATCGAGCGTCACGCCGCGGTGCGACAGCAGTGGCTGCGCGCGCCCGCTGTGGCGGCGCATCACGGCGCGCATGCGGGCGTTGAGCTCGTCGAGTTCGAAGGGTTTGACGAGGTAGTCGTCGGCACCGGCATCGAGACCGCTCACCCGGTCGCCCAGGCCATCGCGCGCGGTGAGCACGATCACCGGTGTGTTGTCTTGCCGGCCACGCAGCCAGCGCAACACGCCCAGGCCGCCCTCACCGCTGGGGGCGGCATCGGCCAGCGGGGGCAGGCCCAGGTCGAGCAGCACCAGGTCGAACCGCTCGCTGCCGAGCGTGGCCTGCGCGGCGCTGCTGTCACGCACCCAGTCCACGGCGTGGCCTTCCTGGCGCAGCGTGGCGCGCAGGCTTTCACCGATCATGCGGTCGTCTTCAACCAG
>NZ_JANOCG010000469.1:0-2016 GCF_031412075.1 Rhizobacter sp. | reverse complement strand
ATGAACGCATCCAGGGCCAACTACGCACCACCGACGACGCCGCCGCCCTGGCGGAGCGACGCGAGCTGGTGGTCCAGGTCTATCAGGAAGGCCGGAGCTTCTGGCTCAAGTTACGGCGTTGAAGATGTCAGATCGCGCGGTGCGCGGTGCGCGGTGCGAGGTGCGAGGTGCGAGGTGCGAGGTGCGAGGTGCGAGGTGCGAAGTTCTTTTTGTGAACGGTCGCCTTACTCGACGACCGTTGCTGACCACTGGGATCTCCAGGCACTCAACTTCGCACCTCGCACATCGCACTTCGCACGCCGTAGCGCTCCGCTACGGCACCGCATTGATCGTGTAATAGATCACATTGCTCGCCATCTCACCCGCCGCAGTCTCCAGCTTGTAGGTGATCTTGAGCTGATCGATCGGCTTGAGCCCAGGGATGCCCACGGTGATGGTGCGACCATCCGCCGAAAGCGTCACCGCGCTTGGCACGATGGTATCGTGCCCGGTCTTGCCGTCGGACGGCTTGAGCTCCGGCGAGCCGTAGTTGCCCGACCACTTATAGTTCCACGCCTCGATAGCGAGATTGTCAGGCGAGGCCGCATCCTTGGCCAAGGCGTCGGTGAAGGTGATCTCGATGGCGTCCTTGCGGGTGCGGATGGTCTTCGGCAGGTTGGCCGGCTTGCCGGTCCAGCGCACGCGCTGGAAGGCGCCCGGCTGGGTGCCGCTGGTCTGCCAGCCGCGCATGCCGGCGACATAGACCTGACCATCGAGCGGATGCTGACGGATGCGCATCACGCCGGAGACGAAGTTCAGCGGCAGTTTGACGGCGCCGCCCTGCATCTTCCCGTTCACCTCCTCGTGATAGCAGATGAAGAACGTGCCTTTGCCATACGAGGTGTGCAGCAGTTGGCCGTCGAACGGTCCCCATTTGCTGCCGCTGACCCAGCCCTCACCACCGCTGCTGTTGTCCATCTGCATGGGCAGCCAGAACAGCGGTTTGTCGAAATCGGTCGGCGCCGTTTCACGGTGGGCGGCGGGAACCATGCCATAGAAGCCGCCCGGTTTCACCCAGCTCACCTTGCACGCCGGCATCCAGTGGCCCTGGTTGTCGCTGAAGGTCAGTTCATCATTCGGCCCCATGCCCAGGCCATTTGGTGCACGCAATCCGGTGGCGATCACCTCGAGCTTCGAGCCATCCTTGGCGACCTTCATCATGCAGCCCTGGTGAGGACTGGTGACGTTGGGCGGCCACGGCGAACCCTTGGCATAGTAGAAGTTGCCGGCGCGGTCGGTCTGCAGGTCGAGCGCGAACTCATGGTAGTTGTTGGTCACCACGCAGTCGTTGTTGAGGTTCTGGTAGAAGTCGGCCTCGCCATCAGCATTGCGGTCGTGCAGCACGGTGAGCTGCTCGCGGCCGAGCACGTGCACCAGGCCATCGACGATCTTCAGCCCGAGCGGCTGGAACATGCCGGTGGCGAAACGCTGCCAGGTCGGGGTCTCGCCCTTGGCGAAATGGGCGACGATCCACACGTCGCCATCCATGGTGCAGATGGCGGCCCGACCGTCGGGGAAGAAATCGAAGCCGCTGGTGCGCATGTAGGATTTCCACGCGTTCTCATACGGCACCGCGATGGTGTCGATCACGTAGGGACCATCTCCGGTGCCCTCGGTCAGCGTGGTGGTCAGCGGTTTGCCCCAGCGCGGCGCGCCGCCCTTGGTGTGGTCCGCGAGATCGCGCGGCGTGGGCGCGTAGGCCGCTACCGCGGCGGTGATCGTCGCCTTCTCGCCACGGCCATGGATGAGCTCGAAGCGGCGCGGCTTGGCATCAGGCGCCAGGGCCAGGTGCAGACGCCCACCCTGCGCCACGAAGCTCGCACCCGCAGGCGCGCCCACCAGCGACACCACCGTGACCAGGCCATCCTTGTCGATGCTCGCCGTGGTGCCGGCGATGGTGACCACCGCGTCATCCATTTCCGCCACCAGCATCAGCAACGCCTCGCTGGTGGGCTGGAGATTGAAGGAGCGCTGGAA
>NZ_JANOCG010000468.1:0-10895 GCF_031412075.1 Rhizobacter sp. | reverse complement strand
GCACCAGCACCTCGGGGTCGAGCGTCAAGGCTCGCGCGATCGCAATGCGCTGGCGCTGGCCGCCGGAAAACTCGTGCGGATATTTGCCGAAGGACCGTGCTTCCAAGCCCACTTTGTCGAGCAGGGCGCGGGCGCGACCCTCGCGCTCGGCGGTGTCGGCGCCGATGCCGTGGATGGTCATCGGCTCCACCAGCGTCTGGCCGATGGTGAAGCGCGGGTTGAGCGAGGCATACGGGTTCTGGAACACCACCTGGATGCGCTGGCGCATCGGCAGCATCTCGGCCTTGCTGAGAGCGAGCAGGTCGCGGCCGTCAAAGCGCACCTGCCCGCTCACCGGCCCGCCGCTCGGCTCGTGCAGGCGCAAGAGCGTGAGGCCCATGGTCGTCTTGCCCGAGCCCGACTCGCCCACCACGCCCAGCGTGTGGCCGCGTTTGAGTTGGAAGCTCGCGCCCTTGACGGCCTGGAACTCGCGCCGCCCGAAAACGCCGCTGCGCAACCAGAAACTCTTGGTCAGCGCCGTGGCTTCGATGATCACCGGTGCGGTCGGGTCTTTCGGCTTGCCGAGTGCCAAGTTGGCCACGCCGGAGATGTGGTCGTCGATCACCATCAAGCGCGCGCTGCGCTGCGCCAGCGTGGGCCGGCAGGCCAGCAGGGCACGCGTGTAGGCGTCTTGCGGGCTGGCGAAGATGCCGGCCACCGGGCCTTGCTCACGCACCGTACCCTGGCGCATCACCACCACGTGGTCGGCGATCTCACCCACCACGCCGAGGTCATGGCTGATGAAGAGCATGCTCATGCGGTGCTTTTCTTTCAGCTTGGTGAGCACGTCCAGGATCTGCCGCTGGATGGTCACGTCGAGCGCGGTGGTTGGCTCATCGGCAATCAGGAGCTTGGGTTCGCAGGACAGCGCCATCGCGATCATCACGCGCTGCTGCTGGCCGCCCGACAGTTCGTGCGGGTAGGCCTTCAGGCGCCGCTTCGGCTCGGGCAGGCCCACTTCGACCAGCAGCTCTTCGGCGCGCTGCAAGGCTTGTTTCGGCGTCAGGCCCAGGTGCTTGATCAGCGGCTCGCAGATCTGCTGGCCGATGTTGAACACCGGGTTGAGCGAGCTCATCGGGTCTTGGAACACACAGGCGATCTCACGCCCGCGCAAGGCCTGCAGCTGCGGCAACGTGGCGGCCAGCATGTCGCGGCCCTGGAAGCTGATGGCGCCCTGGCGCTCGGCGTTGTCGGGCAGCAGGTTCAGGATCGACATGGCGGTGACGCTCTTGCCCGAGCCCGACTCGCCGACCAAGGCGACGGTGGTGTTTTCGGGTACGTCGAAGCTCACGCCTTGCTCGCTACGTCCGACGGCCTGCACCCGTTGCACGACGCCGTCTTGTTTGCCGGTGCGAAAAGAAACCCGCAAATCTTTGATGGTCAGCAGAGCGCTCATTCCAGACCTCTCAGCTTGGGGTCGAGCGCATCACGCAGCGCATCGGTGAACAACGAAAACGCCGTGACAAACACCGCCATGAAACCGGTGGCCGCCACCAGCTGCCACCACTGGCCGAGGATCAGCTCGTTCTGCGCTTCTTGCAGCATGGTGCCCCAGGACACATCGTCGACCCCCACGCCCAGGCCCAGGTACGACAGGATCACCTCGAACTTGATGAAGGCCACCACCAGCAAGGACATGCGCACCAGGATCACGTGGCTCACGTTGGGCAAGATGTGGCGAAACATGCGCGAGCTGGTCGAGGCACCGATGGCCTCGGCCGAACGCACATAGTCGCGCACCGAGTGCTTCAGGAACTCAGCGCGCACCTGGCGGTACACACTCGTCCAGCCGACCAGGGCCAGGATGATGGCCACGCTGCCGATGCCGCGCCCAAAGATGACTGCAAACACCAGCAGCAGCAAGATGTCGGGGATGGCGGTGAACACGCTGTACAGCCACTCCAGAAAGTCGCCCACGTAGCGCCCGAAGAAGCCGGCCAGGGCACCGAGCACCGTGCCGATCAAGGCCGCGATCAGCGCACCGAGGAGGCCGACGAACACGGAGGTCTGTGTGCCCTTGGCCGCCTTGGCCAGCACGTCACGGCCCAGCCGGTCGGCGCCGAAGGGCAGCGTCTCGGCCTTGACCACCTCGACCGACTTGAACTTGGCCGCACGTTCGTCCCACTCCTTGTAGCGCGGCGCAAGCGGGTCGACCGCCGAGATGTCGACGTTAGGCCCCTTGGGCGACTCGATCACGCTTGCCTCGGTCTTGGGCGCCGGGCCCATGAAGGTGGGCGGTGCGCTGGGCACGCCCACTTCGTTCTGCCAGCCCTTGGCCACGAGGCCGGTGGCTGCCAGCACGATCAGGGCGATGAAAAACAGCACCACCGCCAGCGACACCATGCCCACACGGTCGGCACGCAAGCGCTTCCAGGCAGCGAACCACACGCCTTCCGGCCTGTCCATCACCGCGCTCATTTGAGAACCACCCGCGGGTCGGTCAGCTTGTAGAGGATGTCGGCCGCCAGGTTGATCAGCATGGTCAACATGGCGAGGTAGATCGCCACCGCCTGGATCACCGGGTAGTCGCTGCGGTTCACCGCCAGGATGATCTCGCGACCGAGGCCGGGGATGGAGAAGAACACCTCGATCAGGAAGGAGCCGACAAACACGCCGGGCAAAAGCAGCGCAATGTTGGTCAGGATGGGGATCATCGCGTTGCGCAGCACGTGGCGAAACAGCACCGTCTTTTCGGTCATGCCCTTGGCGCGCGCGGTGCGCACGTAGTCTTGGCCGAGTTCATCCAGGAAAAAGGTGCGGTACAGCCGCGTCTGCGGTGCCACGCCCACGGCCAGCGCAAGAAAGAGTGGCAGCGGCACGTAGACGAACAGGTTGGTCAGCAGGCTGTCACTCCAGCCCTGCACCGGGAACCAGCCGAGTTGGAAACCAAACACGTACTGGCCGATGATGATGTAGACCAGGAACGAGATCGACAGCGCGACCGTGGTGATCACCATCAGCGAGCGGTCGGCCACCGAGCCGCGGCGGTAGGCCACCCACATCGCGATCGGCAAGGCGATCAGCGTGTCCAGGATCAGGATGGGCAGCATCACCGTCAGCGTGGCCGGCAGGCGCGTGGCGAAGATGTTGCTCACCGCCTCATTGGTGGCCCAGCTGCGGCCCCAGTCGAAGCTGACCACGCTCTTGAGGTAGATCCACAGCTGCACGTACCAGGGTTTGTTCAGGCCGAGCTGCTCGCGGATGGCGTCGATCTGCGCCGCGCTGGCGTTGAGGCCACCGAGGATCTCGGCCGGGTCGCCGCCGACCCATTTGAACAAGAGGAACACCAGCAGCAAGACCCCGAGCAGTGTCGGGATCATTTGCAGCAGGCGCCGGATCACATAGGCGGCCATGGGTTTTGCATCTCGGGTGGAGCGTTGAACAAGGGTGTTGACCGCCAGGGTGAGGCGGGGTGCCGGGCGCCGCATGGTTTTGCAGCAGGCGCGAGTCTAAGCGGCGCTGAAATGCCCCTCGCCCCGCGTTTGCCCGGGGGCGGCGCACGCAACTTGCATGCCGAAGCGCCCTAAACTTTCAAGACATCCCACAAGGAGCAGTAAGTGACCCAACGGAGTGGCCTGATCGCGGCCCTGATGACGATGCTGGCGTTTGTTGCGCCGGCCAGCCTGGCGCAAGACGCCGCCGCACCCAAGGTGCTGCACTATTCATTTCGCGTCGCCGAGACCGGCTTCGACCCGGCGCAGATTTCCGACCTGTACTCGCGCACGATCACGGCCAACATCTTTGATGCGCCGCTGCAGTACGAATTCCTGGCACGCCCGTTTCGTTACCGCACCAACACGCTGGTTGCCTTGCCCGACGTCAGTGCCGATTACAAGACCTTCACCTTCCGTGTCAAGCCCGGCATCTACTTTGCCGACGACCCAGCGTTCAAAGGAAACAAGCGCGAGCTGGTGGCGGCCGACTATGTCTACTCTTGGAAGCGGCACTACGACCCGCGCCAGAAGAGCCCCAACCTTTACATCCTCGCCAACGCCAAGATCCTAGGCCTTTCCGAACTGCGTTCCGAACTCATGGCGGCCAAGAAGCCTTTCGATTACGAGCGTGAGGTCGAAGGCCTCAAGGTGCTCGACAAGTACACCTTCCAGCTCAGGACGGCCGAGGCCAACCCTCGTTTGCTGCTCGAACTGACCGACGGCTCAGTGTGGGGTGCGGTGGCGCGCGAGGTGGTCGATTTTTATGGCGACAAGATTATGGAGCACCCGGTGGGCACCGGGCCTTTTCGACTGGCGCAGTGGCGGCGTGCCTCGAAGATCGTGCTCGAGAAGAACCCTGGTTTTCGCGAACAGTTCTACGACGAAGATGCACCTGCCGACGACCCGCTGGCGCAGGCTGCGGTGGCGCGGCTCAAGGGCCGCAAGCTGCCGATGATTGACCGGGTCGAGATCGACATCGTGATCGAAAACCAGCCGCGCTGGCTGACCTTTCTGAGCGGCGACCACGACATCTTGTGGGAGCTGCCCAACGACTTCACCGAGATCGGTATGCCCAACAACCAGCTCGCGCCCAACCTGAAGAAGCGCGACATCGCGATGGTGCGCTACCCACGTGCCGACGTGTACTTTTCCTACTTCAATATGGAAGACCCGGTGGTGGGCGGCTACACACCCGACAAGGTCGCGCTGCGGCGTGCCATTCTGCTGGCGGTCGACGTTGAAAAGGAGATTCGCCTCGTGCGCAAGGGCCAGGCCGTGCCTTCGCAAGGCGCCATCGCCCCCAGCACCTGGGGCTACGACCCGGCGATGAAGACCGAGATGAGCGACCACGACCCGGCGCGTGCCAAGGCCTTGCTCGACATGTACGGCTACGTTGACAAAGACGGCGACGGATGGCGTGACCGCCCCGACGGCAGCCCACTGGTGCTGGAGTACGCGACCCAGCCCGACCAGCAGTCGCGCCAGCTGATCGAGCAGTGGCAGAAGAACATGGACTCGATCAACCTGCGCATCGTATTCAAAACCGCCAACTGGCCCGACAACCTCAAACAGTCCACCAACGGCAAGCTGATGATGTGGGGCGTGGGTTGGAGCGCGGGCTCACCCGATGGCGACACCTTTTTGGCACTGGGCTACGGCGGCAACAAGGGCCAAGCCAACAAGTCACGTTTTGACTTGCCTGCCTACAACTTGGCCTACGACCGGCAGAAGCGCATGCCCAACGGCCCCGAGCGCCAGACCGTGATGAACGAGGCACAGAACCTTCTGGTTGCCTACGCCCCCTACAAGCTGCACCTGCACCGCATCTTCACCGACCTGTCTCACCCCTGGGTGATCGGCTACCACCGCAACAACTTCGTGCGCGAGTTCTGGAAGTGGGTCGACATTGACACCGACCGTCAGCGCAAGGGCGGCCGGGCGCCATGAGCCACCCCCTCAACTGGCTGCGCGCCTGCCTGGGCCTGGCGTTCGCCGTTGCGGGTGGCGCGCTTGCGGCCGAGCCCCCGAAGGTCTTGCGCTACGCCTTCCCGGTCGCCGAAACGGGTTTCGATCCGGCGCAGGTGAATGACCTGTACTCGCGCATCCTCACCGCGCACCTCTTCGACGCACCCCTCACCTACGACCACCTGGCGCGGCCCTTCAAGTTGAAGCCCTCGACCGCGGTGGCCCTGCCCGAGATCAGCGACGACTTCAAGAGCTTCACCTTCCGCATCAAGCCTGGCATCTACTTCAGCGACGACCCGGCGTTCAAGGGACAGAAACGCGAGCTGGTGGCACAGGACTACGTGTACTCGCTCAAGCGCGTCTACGACCCCAAGCTCAAGGCGCCGGCCCATTCATACGTGGAAGACGAAGGCATCATCGGCCTGCAGGCCCTGCGAGATGAGGCGCTAAAAAGCGGCAAGCCCTTCGACTACGACCGCGAGGTGGAGGGGCTGAAGGCGCACGATCGCTACACCTTCCGCGTCAAGCTGCGCGAGTCTCGCCCGCGCCACCTGATGGCCATCTGGGCCGGGCGCGACGTCTACGCCGGTGCGGTGGCGCGCGAGGTGGTCGAGTTCTACGGCGAGCAGATCATGGCGCACCCGGTGGGCACCGGGCCCTTTCGCCTGGTGGACTGGCGGCGCAGCTCGCGCATGGTGTTCGAGCGCAATCCCACTTACCGCGAGCACTTCTACGACGCCGAGCCGAACGCCGACGATGCCCAGGGCCAGGCCTGGCTCAAGCGCTTCAAGGGCCGGCGACTGCCAATGATCGACCGGGTGGAGATCTCCGTCATAGAGCAGGCCCAGCCGCGCTGGTTGTCGTTTCTCAATGCCGAGCAAGACGTGTTGTACGGCCTGCCCGGCGAGTTTGTCGACCAGGCCATGCCGGCGGGCAAGCTCGCGCCGCACCTGGCCAAGCGCGGCATGCAGCCCTACCGGGTGCTCAACCCCGATGTGACGCTGACGGTGTTCAACATGGAACACCCGCTGGTCGGCGGCTACACGCCGGAGAAGGTGGCGCTGCGCCGCGCGATGGCGCTGGGCAACGACGTGCAGCGCGAGATCCGCAGTGTCTGGCGCGGCCAGGCGATCCCGGCGCAATCGATGATGCCGCCCTGGACAGCGGGTTACCGCGACGACCTGCGCACCGAGATGAGCCAGTACAGCCCGGCCCGCGCCAAGGCCTTG
Organism: Rhizobacter sp.; assembly: GCF_031412075.1. GTDB lineage: Bacteria > Pseudomonadota > Gammaproteobacteria > Burkholderiales > Burkholderiaceae_C > Rhizobacter. Next base: position 4,228 of record NZ_JANOCG010000468.1, on the reverse strand, counting down.
CTCGACCTGTACGGCTACCTCGACCGCAACGACGATGGCTGGCGCGAGCTGCCCGACGGCAGCCCGCTGCTGCTGGAGATGTTGACCCAGTCCGACGGCACCAGCCGCCAGCGCGATGAGGTGTGGAAGAAAGACATGGACGCGCTGGGCCTGCGCGTTTCGCTCAAGGTGGCGCAGTGGCCCGAGAACCTGAAGGCTTCGCGCGTCGGCAAGTTCATGTTGTGGCGTTTGGGTTCGACGGCCGGCTCGCCCGATGGGCAGGGCTCGCTGGAGCGCGACTACGGGCCGTCATCCGGCAAGAGCAACAGTGCGCGCTTCCAGTTGAAGGCCTTCGACGAGGTCTACGAGCAGCTCAAGATGCTGCCCGACGGCCCGCAGCGCCAGGCACTCTTCGACGAGGCCACCAAGTTCGTGGTGGCCTACATGCCCTATCGCATTGGTGTGCATCGCATCTTGACCGACCTCACCTATCCCCACGTGGTGGGGTTTCGGCGGCCGCCGTTTTGGCAAGACTGGTGGCAGTACGTGGATATTGCGCAGAAGGAGCAGCAGCCGTGAGCGTGTGGCGATGGACGACCTCAACAGCGGCGGCGGTGCTGGTGGCCGCGTTCGGTATGGGCGCGCAAGCACAAAGTGCAGCGCCGCCCAAGGTGCTCAAGTACGGCTTCCTGATCGCCGAAACCGGCTTCGACGCCGGGCAGATTCAAGACCTGTACTCCAGCATCGTGGCCTCGCACATCTTCGATGCGCCTTATCGCTACGACCACCTGGCGCGGCCCTTCAAGATCCGCCCCAACACCGCCGTTGACATGCCCGAGGTGTCGGCCGATTACCGCACCTGGGCCGTGCGCCTGAAACCCGGCACCTACTTCGCCGACGACCCGGCGTTCGCCGGCAAAAAGCGCGAGCTGGTGGCGGCTGACTACGTCTACTCCATCAAGCGCATCTTCGATCCCGTCAACAAAAGCCCGCGCTACGCCGGCTTTGCCGAAGAAAAGATCCTCGGCCTGGAAGCCTTGCGCGAGGCGGCGCTCAAGGGCGCGCCATTCAATTACGACAAGGAGATCGAGGGCCTGCGCGCCATCGACCGCTACACCTTGCAGATCAGGTTGCAGAACCCGCGGCCGCGTTTCATCTATCGCCTGTCGCAGAGCGCCATTGCCGGCGCCGTGGCGCGCGAGGTGATCGAAGCCTACCCGGGCAAGGCGATGGAGCATCCCGTGGGCACCGGGCCCTTCCGGCTCACCGAATGGCGGCGCAGCTCGAAGATGGTGCTGGAGAAGAACCCCAACTTCCGCGAGATGCTCTACGACGCTGAGCCCAACGCCGACGACGCCGAGGGCCAGGCGCTGCTCAAACGCTTCAAGGGCCGCAAGTTGCCCATGATCGACCGGGTGGAGATCAGCGTGATCGAAGCCAGCCAGCCGCGTTGGCTGTCCTTCCTTAACGCCGAGTTCGACGTGTCATGGGGGGTGCCGCTGGAGTTCGTCAACCAAGCCGCACCCAGCGGCAAGATTGCCCCCAACCTGGGCCGGCGCGGCATTCAGCTTTACCAAGACCTGGTGCCCGACCGCGTGATGGTGTACTTCAACATGGAAGACCCGCTGGTGGGCGGCTACAGCGCCGACAAGGTGGCGCTGCGCCGTGCCATCAGCCTGTCGATGGACATGCAGCGCGAGATCAACCAGATCCGGCGTGGGCAGGCGATACCGGCCCAGTCCATCGTGGCGCCCAGCACCTACGGCTACGACCCGAACTACCGCAGCGAGAACAGCAGCTACGACCCGGCGCGCGCCAAGGCCTTGCTCGACATCTATGGCTATGTCGACCGCGATGGCGACGGCTGGCGCGAGCAGCCCGACGGCAAGCCGCTGGTGATCGAATTCGCCACCACCCCCGACGGCCTGTCACGCCAGTTCGACGAGGTCTGGCAGAAGAACATCAATGCCGTGGGCCTGCGCAACGAATTCAAGATTGCCAAATGGCCTGAGCAGCTGAAGAAGGCGAGGGTGGCGCAGCTGATGGTGTGGCAGGTGGGGCAGTCGTCCGAAGCGCCCGACATGCAAGATGCCTTCGAGATGATGTACGGCCCTTCGTCGGGCAACCAGAACCTGGCTCGCTTCAAGCTGCCGGCCTTCGACGCGCTGTACGAGCGCATGCAGACCATGCCCGACGGCCCCGAGCGGCTCGCCGCCATGACCGAAGCCAACAAGCTGCTCACCGCCTACATGCCGCAGCGCTACACCGTGCACCGCATCTCCACCGACCTGGCCTATCCCTGGGTGATCGGGTTTCGCCGGCCTGCCTTCGGCAATCAGTGGTGGCACTACGTCGACATCGACAACAGCAAACGTCCTGCGCGCTGACCATGCACCCTGAACCGCAGATCACCCGCTACACCCGCTGGCTGGAACGTGAGCGCGGCCTGAAGTTCGACGCCACCACCACCGCCGGCTACGACGCCATGTGGCGCTGGTCGGTGAGTGACCTGTCGGGCTTCTGGGGCTCGATCTGGGATTACTTCGAGCTGCAGTCCCCCACGCCGCACACGGCCGTGCTGGTCGAAGACAAGATGCCAGGCGCGCAATGGTTCCCGGGGTCGCAGCTCAACTACGCGCAGCAGGTGTTCCGCCATGCCGAAGCGGCCCATGCGGCGGGCCACCCCGCCATCGTGTTCCAGAACGAGCGCATGGGCGAGCGTGGTGAGCTGAGCGAAACCAGCTGGCCCGAGCTGCGCCGGCAAGTCGCCTCACTCGCCGCGCGGCTCAAGAGCCTGGGCGTGCAACCGGGTGACCGGGTTGGCGCTTTCCTGCCCAACACCCCGCAAACGGCGGTCGCGTTTCTCGCGGTGGCGAGCGTGGGCGCCGTGTGGTCGGTGTGCTCGCCCGACATGGGGCCGGTGGCGGTGCTCGACCGCTTTCGCCAGATCGAACCGAAGGTGCTGATCGCCTGCGACGGTTATGTCTACGGCGGCAGCGCACACGACCGCTTGCCGGTGTTGCAAGGTCTGCTGGCCGAGCTGCCCAGCGTGCGCGATGTGGTGCTGTGGCGATACCTCGATGAAGCGGCCGATCCGAACTCGCTGGCCGGCTCGCAGCGCGCTGCACACGATTTCTCGGCGCTGACGGCCGACGCAGCGACGTTCGAGCCCACCTGGGTGCCATTCGACCACCCGCTCTGGGTTGTTTATTCCAGCGGCACCACCGGCCTGCCCAAGCCCATCGTGCACGGCCATGGCGGTGTGGTGCTCGAAGCGCTGAAGATGGTCCGCCTGCACAACAACTTAGGCCCCAGCGCCGAGACCGGCGACCGCTACCACTGGTACAGCGCCACCGGCTGGATCATGTGGAACGCGCAGGTCAACGGCCTGCTCTTCGGCACCACCGTCTGCATTTACGACGGCAACCCCGGCGGCAAAAGTTTAGCGCTGGGCGGCCCCGACTGGAACACGCTGTGGCGTTTTGCGGCCGACGCGACGGTCACCTTCTTCGGTGCCGGTGCGGCCTTCTACGCCAGCTGCCTCAAGGCCGACGTGGACCCCATGCAAGTGGCCGATCTGTCACATCTGCGCGGCCTCGGCTCCACCGGCTCACCGCTGGCGAGCGACTGCTACCGCTGGGTCTACGACAACATGCCCGAGGTGGATGGCCAGAAGATCTGGCTCAGCTCGCTCTCGGGCGGCACCGACTTCGCCGGCGCCTTCATCGCCGGCCTGCCCACGCTGCCGGTGGTCGAAGGTGAGATGCAGTGCCGTTGCCTCGGCGCGGCCGTCGAAGCCTGGAACGAACAAGGCCAGGCGCTCGTCGACGAGGTGGGTGAGCTGGTGTGCGTGAAGCCCATGCCGTCGATGCCCTTGTATTTCTGGAACGACAAGGACAACCGCCGCTACCACGACAGCTACTTCGACATGTACCCCGGCATCTGGCGCCACGGCGACTGGCTGCGCATCACACCTAACGGCGGCTCCATCATCTATGGCCGCAGCGACGCGACCATCAACCGCCACGGCATCCGCATGGGCACGGCCGAGCTGTACCGCGCGGTCGAAGCCTTGCCCGAGGTGCTCGACAGCCTGGTGGTCGACCTGGAATACCTGGGCCGCGAAAGCTGGATGCCGCTGTTCGTGGTGCTGCGCGAGGGCGTGATCCTCGATGACGCGCTGACGAAGCGCTTCAAGCAGGTCATCCGCGAAGCGCTGTCCGCGCGCCACGTGCCGAACGAGGTGTTC